>NZ_JBSFRU010000117.1:0-16710 GCF_053589395.1 Nocardia sp. NPDC003345 | reverse complement strand
ACGCCGACCGGTACGGCCCGCCACATCGCGCCGCGCAGCGGAATTTCGGGCGGGTCCTCAGCACCCGCGGCGGTTTCGCGGTGCAGCTGGTGGGTGTGGCGGTGTCCGGGTACCTCATGTCGCGGGTACCGGACCCGCCGCGGGCCCACGACGCACCCGCGGGTGGCGTTTCGCTGACGACGATCCTGCGCCGCCATCGCGGGCTGCTCGCTACGCTGGGCGCCGGCTCGATGCTGATGGGCGCGGCGCGCGCGTCACGGGAGGCCGCACTACCGCTGTGGGCCGACCATATCGGCCTCGACGCCGCTTCGGCCTCACTGGTGTTCGGTATCGGCGCCGCCTTCGACCTGCTGTGCTCGTATCCGGCCGGGCAGCTCATGGACCGCTACGGCCGCCGCTTCATAGCGGTTCCGTCGCTGCTGATCATCGCGCTCTCGTATTTTCTGCTGCCGTTCTCCCACGATGTGTGGACGATCGGGGCGGTGGCCGTGATCATGGGCATCGGCAACGGGTTCGGCAACGGCGTCATCATGACCCTCGGCGCCGATGTGGCCCCGGCCGCCACCCGCGCCGAATTCCTGGCCGCCTGGCGGCTCACCCACGATTTCGGGATGTTCCTCGGCCCGTTGTCCGCGGGCGCGGCCGCGACGGTGGTGGCGCTGGGGGCGGCGGTCGCCGGGCTCGGGGTGGTGTCGGTGACGGGGGCGGTGGTGATGTACCGATACATTCCTCGATTCGCTCCGGCGGCGGACCGCCGTACCGTCGCCCCGGTTCCCGCGCCCACCAATACCGCCTAGCGGTTGGGCCGAGCCAGGGCGGCCATACCCGCTCCGACTCGCTGTGCCAGTTCATCCAGCTCTGGTCGTGCGATGACGAGATACTCGGGTTTGTCGACGGCAGCGAATTGCTGCTCATGGAAGGGCGTCCCGGGTGGGAGCGGCGCCAGGTGCCAGTGAACGTGCTCGACGCCTTGCATGCTGCCGAAGCTGAATACGTAGAGCCGTTCGGTGGGCGTGATTTGGGCGAGGACCCGGCCGAGGCGATGGACTCGCAGCTGGAGTGCGAGGTATTCGTCCTCGGTGAAGTCCGAGACGACATGTGTCACGTGGCGTCGCGGGGCGAGCAGGCAGTAGGCATACAGACGGGGCCAGGGCGGGAAGAAAACGATGCAGTGGTCGTCCCGGTAGGCGACGGTTTCGCGGTGGCGAGTTGGCTGCTCGTCGGCCAGTTCGCAGATGAAACACCGACCGGCGGCATTGTCGGCTTGGATTCTGTCCGCGTAAGCGTCGGTATCGATCGTTGCGATCTGCCGGGAATTCGGCACTTCACGGCGTTGTACCGGTGTGTTCTCTGGTTCCATGGTTACCGCTGCTCCATTCGGTGGCGTGGCCGGTGCCCGATCTTCTGCCGACAGCGGGTTCGGTTCGCCGGTGCGATGTCTCTTGCGGCTTCCGCCCTCGGCGCCGCCGGATCCCCGTCGATGATGACGTGCATTGCTTGGACCGTCATATCGTTGCCTGTCCGGGCGGGACTCGATTCGCTCGTGCTAAGCCTTCTTCAGGTGGAGTGAGAGGTAGTGGCCGAAGCCGGCGCGGCGGGCGAAGCGGACGGGGCGCCGTTGGTATTCGGTGAATCCGAACTTGCGGTAGAGAGCGAGCGCCGGTGCGTTCGTATCCTTGATCTCGCGCAGGATGAACTCGTCGTATCCGGGAAGAGCGACGATGTACTGCATCAGCGCGGTACCCAAGCCTCGCCCCTGATAGGCGGGGGCGGTGGCGACGAAAGCGATCTCGGCCAGTCCTGCTCGTGCCTCGTCGGGTGCGCCGAGGAACTGCGAGCGCACGATCGGGTAGCTGATGGTGCCGTGCAGGAGCCCGAGGTGGCGGCGGAAGTCCGGCAGCCGGGGTGCGAAGCACTCCTGCGTGCCGGTGGTGACCGAGGCGATGGCAGCAGGTTCGCCATCGGCCAGGGCCACGGCGAAACGCTCCAGCAGAAGCATGTGCTCGAACGCGGCGGTCAATTTCTCCGGGTCGGAGGAGAAGAAGGCGAAGTCCTCGGCGAATCCCCGCACCAGCACCGCGGTGATCTGCCGCCGGTAACTCTCGCCCAGCTTGTCACCGCGTTCGATCTCGATCATCCAGTTCGTCCTTCTGTCAGCAGTTTGAGTACGACGTCGACGTCCGGGGCCGTGAACTCGGCGCCCAGGCCTACTCGGAGCGAGGTGAGGCCGCCGAGCATCGCGAAGTAGCAGGTCGTGAGTTGCGCCGGATCACCGTGCCCGAACGCACCGGCCGCCTGGCCTCGCCGGATCAGGTCTTCGAAGGCGCGCCACATCGAGCGATGTGCGTCGTGGAGTCGAGCGTTCGATGCGGCCGGGGTCCCGGCGGTGACGCCCTGATTGATGACGATCATGAACTCCGCGGCGCCGTCGTCGGCGGCGAGACCGGCCAGGTATCCGACCGTGAATTTCCGGATCACCTCGACCGGATGCCCTGGGCCGGAAAGCTCCTCGGTCAGGGTGACGAGCCCGGTCAGCGCCTGGTCGAGCAGGTCGGCGTACAGCGCGTCTTTGGTCGGATAGTGACGGTAGATCGTGCCGATGCCGACGCCGGCTTCGACCGCGATATCGCGGATGGCCGATGCGGCGAACCCGCGCCGGGCGAAGACGCGCACGGCCGCGGTCTGAACCACACTCCGTGTCGCCGCGGTCATGGCCGCGCTCTGCTCGGCGGTGCGTGCCACGCCTCTCCCTTCTATGTAATGAACAAATGTTCACTTCATAGTAGCGCGGACGTGGTCCTGTTCGTTGTGGTGGGCACTGTCCTCGACCCCCGAGCGCTGCTCCGGGAGGGCGATGTCGACGTCGAGGCTCGCGAAGGGCGCGGAACGCGCCGGCGTACGCTTCGGGGAGTGAGTTCGCGCAAGCAGGTCCGATCCGACATCCGTCCCACGGCGGGGGTCGCCGACGCCGACCCGGTCACGACTGCCCAGATCGAAACACTTTTCCGGACACTGGAATCCGCGTTGGAGTCCAAGGACGCGGCAGCGTTCGACGAGCCATTCACCGAAGATGTCGTCTTCATCACGCCGACGGGAGCGATCTTCCGGGGCTGGAACGAACTGCACGGCTACCATCGCGAACGCCTCGGCGCCGGTCCCGACGCGCGAGCCCGCTTCGAGCTGCTCGACCTACGGCTACTCACGCCCGAACACGCAGTCGTCAACGTCGAGCAATCACTGCGCACCCCGGAGTTCTCCGTCACCAACCGGGGCACCTGGGTCTTACTCAAACGCCACGAGTCATGGTGGGTCTGTTCGGTGCACAACACCAACATTGCCGGATCGGCCGAAGCCTGAACAGCCGGCCGGCGCTCGCCCTCGACGAGGCGGGTGCCTCCGCCGAGGACCCGGCTTCGGCTCGACGGCCCTGCGATCTCGATAGAACACCTGTCGAAACGGTTCGGTCCGGCAACGGGCTATGCGAATCGGGCGATGGCGTGGAGGACGGCCTCGCCCATGGCGGGGCTGCCGGTGTGACCGGAGTCGTCGATGATGCGCAGGCGGGCGTCCGGCCAGGCCTTCGCTAGTTCCCACGCGGTTTCGAGCGGGCAACTCAGGTCGAGGCGGCCGTGGATCAGTTCTCCGGGGATTCCGGTCAGGCGTCCGGCCTCGCGCAGCAGGACACCTTCGTCGAGCCATGCCGCGTGCGCGAAATAGTGCGTGCAGATCCGGACGAAGGCGAGTGTCGCGGTATCCGGGCCCGAGCTGTATTGGCCGGGTCTGCCCAGGGATTCGTGCGCGATCACCGCGTCCTCCCAGCGGCACCACTCGGTGGCGGCGTTGCGCCGGACCACCGGATCCGGGTGTTCCAGCAGTCGGCGGTAGCCCGCCACCGGATCGCCGTCGCCGGGCAGCGCGGCCCGGAAGCGTTCCCACTCGGCGGGCAGCAACCGTCCGACGTCCCGGTACAGCCAGTCGATCTCGCGGCGGCGAGTGCTGGTGACCCCGACCAGCACGATCCCGGTGACCCGCTCGGGGTACCGCTCGGCGTAGGCGAGGATGAGGGTCGACCCCCAGGATCCGCCGAACAGCAGCCAGCGATCGATACCGAGATGGGTCCGCAGTCGCTCCATATCGGCGATCAGGTGTTCGGTGGTGTTCACCGTCATATCGGTGTCCGGGTCGGCCGCGCTCGGCAGGCTCCGCCCACATCCGCGCTGATCGAACTGCACGATCCGGAAGACATCCGGATCGAACGACTTCCGCGGCCCCGGACTGCTGCCGCTGCCCGGCCCACCGTGTACCACCAGCGCCGGACGTCCGGCGGGGTTTCCGCTGGTGCACCAGTACATCTGGTTACCGTCGCCGACCTCGAGCAGCCCGTCGGCATATGGGTCGATCGGGGGAAAGGGTGTGGGCACGCTTGCCGAGGTTAGCGAAGGCCCGCGGCCTCGACGACCGCGCGGGGCGCGGTTGTGGTCATCGGCGGAACCGCTCCGCAAGGTTCCCGAAAGGTTTTCTCGAGCGGGGCCGATAGGTTTGCCGGTATGACGCACAAGGTTGTCCGCCGGGTGGTACTCGGCGCGGGGTGGTGTGCGCTGCTGGCCGGAGTGCTCGGGATCGGGCTCTATCTGGGGGGATGGCAGCGGCGGGAGCTGATTCTGCTGGCCTCCGGGGCGACGTATCTGATGCTCGGGGCGCTCGCCGCGCCGGTGTTGTTCGTGGCCGCCCGGGGCTGGCGCAGCGCCGCCGCGGCGGGGATCGTGCTCACCGGTGTGCTGTGGACCCAGGTGCCGCTGTTCGTGGCCGACGGGCGCGCCGCCACCGGTGCGGGCGCGGAGCTGACGGTCTTGCAGTCGAATCTGCTGTTCGGCGGCGCCGACGCGGGCACCCTCGTGGCGGCGGTGCGGGACCGGCAGGTGGATGTGCTGACCGTGAACGAGCTGACCGACTCCGCGGTCGCGAATCTGAGTGCCGCCGGACTCGATTCGCTGCTGCCGCATCACTATCTGGATCCAGGGGACGGGGGCGGCGGCACCGGTATCTACAGCCGGTTCCCGCTCTCCGACCCCGTGCGACACCAGGAATTCGTACTCGGCAACCTCTCCGCGACGCTCACCCACCCGGAGCTCGGCCCGGTCACGGTGTTCGCGTTCCATCCGCTGCCGCCGAATATCGACCACTCGGCCTGGCTCACCGAGATGCGCGCCGCCGATACCCTCCTGCGCGGCACGGACGGGCCGGCGGTGGTCGGCGCGGACTTCAACGCGACCAGCGATCACGCCGCCTTCCGGCAATTGGTGAGCGGTGACTTCGCCGCGGCCGCGGATCAGGCGGGAGCCGGCCGGCTGCTGACGTATCCGGCCGACCGATCCTGGGGTCCGGTGATCGGAATCGATCACATACTTGTCTCGGGCGGCACCACCGAACACATCAGCACCTTCACCGTCCCGGGCTCCGATCACCGTGCCGTCGTCGCCCGCCTCCGTCTGACCACCCACTGACTTCCGTCCTCCCGCGATTCCTTCCCGCCATTTCCAGGAGAGAACATGTCCTCCCGCACCCGCCTGCGCACCCTCACCTGCACCACGGTCATCGCCCTCGCCGCCGGTTTCGGCTCGGTGGCGTGCAGCAACGACCGCTGGTGTGAATTCGATGCCACCGATACCAAGGTCGACAATTCCTATTGCGAGAAAGGCACGCCCGGCTACGAATGGGAACCGGACAGCGATGGGAAGTCGAAGAGCAAGAAGTCGAAATCCACGACCTCCAAACGCAACAAGAACTGAGTGACTCCGAACCCCGGCGCGAGACGCCGGGGTTTTCCTGTTGCGGCGATTTCAGCCGGATGCTCCCGCCGACCGCACCCCAGCGGGCCGATCGCGAGCGGCGCTATCGATGCGCGTCATGGCACTGCCTACCGGTCGATCGCCGCAATAGTGGCGATGCCGGTAGCTGTAGGGCGTGCCGACGATGAGCGCGCAGTGCTCGAGTACCTCGTCGACCCGGCCGTCGATATGGGCGGTCGCCGGCACGATCAGCGCCGGTGGGCCGAGTTTCAGTACCTCGTCGAGGGTGTAGGGGAGCGGTTGTTTCGGATCGGCGAGAACGACCTGCTCGACCCGGTATCCGTGGGCGGCCGCGAGTAGCCCGCACTGGGCCTCCAGATTCTCGCGCGCGGCGGCCGTGGCGACCAGTTCCGCTTTCAGATACACGATTGCTCGACACATCGGTGATGCTCCTGGCATAGTCTTGGTGCGCACCCGGTGCGGGGTCCGAAACCGCTGTCGGCGTGGTCGATACGGACCACCGGCCCTCCGCACTCCAGGCATCGGGTCGATGTTCCCCCAGGGCCATTGGGGGAGGGGCCCGCACCGGGCGCCCTATGAGTAGAGCGTTGCCGCAACGGAATTCACAGCGGCCTCGTGGATATTTCGCCGGAAATCACCCGCCTTCCATCGCGGGGCATTCCATATTCCGCTCATCCGATTAGCAAGGGGAACGATCATGGCCATGGGATCGACGCTTCCGCGCCGCGCACTGGGGCAGCAGTTGCGAAAACTCAGGGAACGCATCGATATGAGTCAGGCGGCGGCGTCGCGAATCGCCGAGACCAGCCCGCAGTCCTACGGCCGGTTGGAGGACGGCCGTATCACCAAGGTGACCGATATGGCACTCAACGCTCTCGCCAACGCCTACCGGGCGACCGATGACGAGCGTCGGCTCCTGCTCGATCTGGCGCGGGAGATCCGGGTGAGCCCGGCCTCCGGATCGGGCTGGTGGCGGGCGTATTCGGATGCCATCGCGCAAGGCTTCGATCACTATCTGGCTCTAGAAGAGGCGGCCGACCATGTGACGTCGTGGCAGACGGCGGTGGTACCGGGCCTGCTGCAAACACGGGAATATCGCCGGGCAATGACCTGGGCGTTCCTGCCGAACGGTTCACCCGACGAAGTGGAGCGCCACCTCGATCTGCTCGCCGAGAGGCAGGTATCGCTGGATCGGGAAGAGTTCCGCTTCGAGGCAATTCTGTCCGAGGCCGTGATCCGCCGGAAGGTGGGGAGCTCATCGGTCATCGGCGAACAGCTCGGGCACCTTCTCCGGGTATCGGAAAGCGATTCCGTCGATGTTCGGGTCGTGGCGTTCGCTGAGACGAATCCGGTCGGATTGGCGGGAAACAGCTTTGTTCTATTCGAGTTTCCGCCTCTTCGTAGTTCTGGTCTCGAGTCGCCTCCCGTCGTCTACATGGAAGGATTGACGGGAAATCTCTATATCGAGAGCGGTGCGGAGGTGACCCGATTCTCTCACGAGGCGGAGACGCTTCGACGTGTAGCGTTGTCGGCGGTGGCATCGCGTGACCTGATGCTACGGGCCTCGAAGGAGTTCAGATGATCGACCTGTCCGGCGAGCGATGGTTCAAGAGTTCACACAGCGCGGGCGGTCAGGATTGTGTCGAGGCCGCCCATATTGCGCGGGGCTCGGTCGCGGTGCGTGACAGCAAGAACCCGTCCGGCCCCGCCCTGATCTTCGACGCCGGGCAGTGGGACGCATTTCTCGGTGCGGCCAAGGCCGGGAATTTCGATCCACACTGATTCGCGGACTCCGATCCCGGCTCCGGGCGCGCTACGGGTTCGGCGGTAGCGCGAGCCGCATCTCGAACTCCAGGCGCGGATCCTCGGGAGAAATGGTCGCGGTGACACCGGTGCGGCGGAAGCCGTGGCGGTGATAGAGGCGTTCGGCGATATCGTTGCCGTCGGAGACCTCCAGGCGGACAGCGGGGTGACCGCCGGCCCTCGCCCAGTCGATCACCGATCGGACGAGGAGGTCCCCCACACCGGCGCCGCGTGCATCGGGTGCCACCCACATCGAGATCAGGTGCGCGCCGTCGCCCTCGGCGACGGCGCCGACCGTGCCGAGGTCGAGATCGCCGGTGGTGCAGAGGAACTGGGTCCGGGCGGCGAGAAGGTCGCGCCAGCCCCGGTCGGTGCGTGCCTCGGCTTCCGCCAGGGTGGAACCGAAGGCGTAGGGGGCCTCGGCGAGGGCCAGCAGCCGGATGCGGCGGAAACGGGGCCAGTCGCCGGGGCCGAGGCGGTGGATGTGGACCTCGTCGATATCCATGGTCACCACCTTCCCCCGGTGTCACCGGCCGAGGGAAGGTGGACGGCCGGGCTCGTTCTTCCGGTGCGGTCCGGACCCGGAGTCATCTCGTGATGCCGGCGGCACGCGCCGCGCGGAGCCAGTCGGGGAATTCGCCGAGCAGCCGGTTGTAGAGGTCGGTGTCGGTCACGGCGTCGATATCGTCGACCGCGAAGAATCCGGCGTTGTCGACGCGACGGCCGGTCATGGTGTCCAGGTTCCGCAGCACACCGTACTCCGCCTGCCCGAGGCCGATGAACTGCCAGAAGGCCGGCAGTGCCGACGCTTCGCGCAGGAGGGCGCCGATCTTGGATTTCTCACGGAATCCGCCGTCGGTGAAGAACAGGATCAGGGTGGGTTCGCGGTGGCGGGCGACGGAAGCGATGACCTCACGCATGATGGGCAACTCGTTGTTGGATCCGCCCAGCTCGCCGTAATCGATCCCGCCGTGATGGCCCCGCAGATGCAGGAATTCGGCGCACCAGGCATCCGCCTTGTCGATCGTGACGTCCGGCAGCCGGGCGTAATCGACGGCGTAGAGGTAGGGCTCGAGTTTCCCGTCGTCGTCGAGCTGGACCGCGACCGGGATCATGCGCTCGACGATGCGCTGGACCGTGCCGCCCGAGTACAGGCGGCGCATACTCCCGGTTTTGTCGATCACCAGGACCACCCGGGCCCGCACCCCGACCGCGCCCTTGTCGAGCAGGACCTTCGCGACCGCGCGTTTGCGGAGATCGAGCTGCTGCCGCTTCTCGAACGAGAGCTGTTCCTCGCCGCGAACCGCTCGGATGTCCCGGCCGAGCTCGTGTCCCGCGCGGCCCGCGGCCGGGATCCGCGGCGGGGTGTCCGGGACCGGGGTGGTCGCCGGTGTCTCGTCCACGGTGATCCCGTGGTCGGTCGCCAGCGCGGCGAGGCCGCCGGCGTAGCCCTGGCCCACCGCCCGGACCTTCCAACCGCTCGCGTGCCGGTACATCTCGACGGCGATCACCACCGATTCCGTATCGAGTCCCTCGATGCGGAAGGAATGACACCGGGAGTCGGAGGAATCGGTGATATGCGCGTGGAGCGGACCGGAAGCGCCGAAGGTCGCACCGGCGCCGTCCATCGATACGACCACGCGGACCCGGTCGATCTCGGCGGGCAGCGCACCGAGCGAGAGGGCCAGATGCTCGGACCGGCCCGCGGTACCGGGCCGCAGGCGGACGCCCGGGGCGGACGGCTGGTTGAAGAAGACGAAGTCGTCGTCGGACCGGACCGATCCGTCGGCGGTGACCAGTAGCGCGCAGAGATCCGCCGCGGCGGTGATATCGATCGTGACGGTGAGATCGGTATCGGCGAGCCGGGCATTCTGGCCCTTGATCAGGTGCGTGGTGGACATGGGTTCCCTCCGGCGGGATGGGTCGGCTCAGTGGAAATCGCGGGGGACCGCCGTTTCGTTGCGGCCGGGTTTGCCGCGAGTTATCCGAGAGTCGCGCGTTCGATTCGGATCGGCGGTGTCGGCGGCGGCCGGCCGCGTGGCGTTCCCGGGTGCCCGCCGCATGCGCCGGTAGAGTTCATGTGCGCATCAATGCACGTCTAATGGCATTTTCGGTTGAGTCGACATGATCGGGGAGGCGATGGACAGGCGTTCGATGCTGGCGATACTGGCCGCGGGTACCGCGGTGGCGCTGACAGGTTGCCAGCGGGCGCAGGGCGACCCGGTGGTTGCCGAGCGGCCGGTGGCGCCGGAAGCGAGAGTTCCCGCGGCCGTCGAACCGCCGCTGCTGCCGCCTCCGCCGGGCGGCCCCAGAACACCGATACCGCCCGCGACCATCACCGCCCTGCCCGGCCCCGGCAGCGCGATGGCACTCACCGTGGACGACGGCGCGAGCGCGGAGGTCGTGGGCGCCTACATACAGTTCGCGAAGGACACCGGCGCGCGCTTCACCTTCTTCGTCACCGGTTACTACCCCGCCTGGACCGAGCATCGCGACGCCTTGCGACCGCTGGTGGACTCCGGCCAGATCCAGCTCGCCAACCATACCTGGGACCACGCCGATCTCACCTCGCTGCCGGAGATGGAGGTCGCCGACGAACTCTCGCGCTGCAAGATGTTCCTGAACAACACCTTCGGGGTGAGCGGCGCGCCCTACTATCGTCCGCCCTTCGGCCGGCACAACGACGCGGTGGACCGGATCGCCGCCGATCTCGGGTACCGGGTGCCGGTGATGTGGTACGGCTCGCTTTCCGATTCCGGGCATATCACCGAGCAGTACCTCATCGAATGCGCCTACAGGTACTTCAATCCGCAGACGATTGTCATCGGGCATGCCAACTTCCTGCCTGTCACCCGCTGCTACGGGCAACTGGTGGACATCATCCGCGAACGGAAACTCGCGCTGGTCACCCTCGACGACGTCCTCACCCTCGCCTGACCGGACGCCGGTGGCCCGTGCGGTCTTGGTCACGGGGCCGTAACGCGATCCGAACCGCCATGACATGACGCCCCACCAGACTTCCCCGAGTGTGATCACGCCGGGAAGTGAAGGTGAGGTGATATCACATGACCGCGGAGCCGATGGAACGGACCGTGGCGGACACGGTGTATCAGCAGTTCCGCCGCAGGATCCTGGAAGGGCGCATCAAACCGGGCACCCGGGTATCGATCCGTTCGCTGGCCCAGTCGGCCGGAGTGTCGACCATGCCGACCCGGGAAGCGTTGAAGCGGCTGCAGTTCGAAGGGCTGGTCGCCTTCGACCGGCGGGCGGTCACGGTGACGGCGCTCGACGCGGAGGAGATCCGGCAGCTGTTCGCCATCAGGCTGACGGTGGAACTCCTCGCCACCGAATGGGCGCTGCCCCGGCTGGACGAGGACGGAATAGCCGCCATGCGGGCCGTTCTCGACGAAATGAACGATCCCGCGATCGCCCCGGACGCCTGGCGTGAGCTCAATCGCGCCTTCCACCAGACCTTCTACAGTCATGCCCGCAGCCGCTATCTCATCGAGCTGATCCACAACATCTGGGACCGGATCCAGCCCTATATGGCGATCTACGCCTCGGCGGGTCACAACCTGGACGACGCCCGGCAGGACCACGAGCACATGATCGGGTTGATGGCCGGCCGGAAACTCGATGCCCTCCTCGGCGCCACCAGGTATCACATCGAAACAACCGCGGAGGCCATCATCGGCGCGCTCGGAGAACCACACGGATCGGACGCCGCCACGGTGGACTACGAGGAATTGTCGATCGCGTCGTTCCACCGGATGATCGAGCGCGGCGAGACCACCAGCGCGAAACTCACCGGCTGGTATCTGGACCGGATCGAGGAAATCGACTCGACCGGTAATCCGGACGGCCCGCAACTGAACTCCGTGGTCACGCTCAACCCGGACGCCCTGGCCGACGCCGCGCGACTGGACGAGCGGTACGCGCGGACAGGCGAATTCGCCGGACCGCTGCACGGCGTTCCGGTTCTGGTCAAGGATCAGGGCGAGACGCGCGGTATACCGACGTCCTTCGGGTCCGAGGTCTTCGCCGATTACCTACCCGACACCGATGCCGCGGTCGTCCGGCGCCTCCGGGAGTCGGGCGCGGTCATCCTCGGCAAGACCGCGATGTGTGATTTCGCCGCGGGCTGGTTCTCGTTCTCGTCCCGGACCGGCCACACCAAGAACCCGTACGACACCGACCGGGAGACCGGGGGATCGAGCGCCGGGACCGCGGCGGCGGTCACCGCCAACCTGTGCCTCGTCGGTATCGGCGAGGACACCGGCGGATCGATCCGGCTACCGGCTTCGTTCACCAATCTCTTCGGCCTGCGGGTCACGACGGGGCTCATTCCCCGCACCGGCTTCTCGCCGCTGCTGCACTTCCAGGACACCCCCGGGCCCATGGCGCGTACGGTCCCCGATCTGGCGGTCGTGCTCGACAGCATCGCCGGGTACGACTCCACCGATCCGTACACCGGTATCGCGACGGCTCATCCGGACATCGGGAACTACGCCGCCGGGGTCGGCGAGGTGAACGCGGAGCTGTTGCGCACCTTCCGGATCGGCGTGCTCACCGACGCCTTCGGCGCCGGACCCGACCAGGAATCGACGAACGCCGTCGTGCGGGCGGCGATCGAGCATCTCGGCAGGCTGGGCACCGAGGTGGTCGACGGGGTGCGCCTCGCGGACCTGCCCTCGTGGATCGCGGAGACATCGCTCTACACGCGCTGCTCCAGGAAGGACATCAACGATTTCCTGGCGCGGCGCCCCGGCGCCCCGGCCACATCGGTGGACGAGATCGTCGCGGCCGGGCGGTTCCACCCGCTCACCGACCTGTTCGGTGATCTCGTCTCCGGTCCGGACGAACCCGGCGACGACCCGGTCTACCTCCGGGGGCGGCTGCGTCAGGAGCAATGGCGGCGGGTCCTCGTCTCGATGATGGCGGAGGCCGGTGTGGACTTCCTGGTCTACCCGACGGTTCAGGTCCCGGCCCCGACGCGGGCCGAACTGGAAGCGAAACGCTGGACCGCGCTCGACTTTCCCACCAACACCGTGATCGCCTCCCAGACCTCGTTGCCGGCGATGAGTATCCCGGCCGGTTTCACCGATTCTGGCCTGCCCATCGGCCTGGAGGTGCTGGGCCGGCCGCTGTCGGAGCTCTCGCTGCTGCGTTTCGCGCGGGCGTGGGAGCTGGCCGCGAGGCCGCGGCGGCCGGCGATATCGACGTCCTCGGCTTCCCGCTGATCACAGTTTTTCCACGTCAACGGTGACCTGGACGGAATCTTCGGCGCTTCGGCGCTTCTCGTTCGACAAAGGATGGTCTCGCATGACAACAACGCGTATCGACGAAACACCGGCGGTGGAACCGGATAAACACACCGGGCTCGAGGAGGAATTCGAGAATGTCCCGGTCCCCGAATCGCATCGGCGGTCGGTGTTCTCGGTATCGGCGGTGTGGTTCGGATTCCCGATGGTCCTCACCTCCGCCATCTTCGGCGGGACCATCGCCTATGGACTGGGCTTCTGGAAGGGCGTGCTGTCCATCCTGATCGGCAATCTCGTCCTGTTCGCCTACGTCGGCGCGTTGTCCTATCTCGCGGGCACCACCGGTAAGAACTTCGCGCTCAGTGCGGCCGAAACGTTCGGCCGGAACGGGGCGAAGATCGTGGCGGGCTTCCTGTCGACCGTCGTGATCGGCTGGTTCGCCTTCCAGACGGGATTGACCGGCGCGACCCTGGAAACCTCACTCGGCTGGAATGCCACGCTGCTCGCCCTGGTCGCGGGCCTGCTGTATATCGGTATCACCTTCATCGGCATCCGCGCGCTGACCATCATCGGCCTCATCGCGGCGCCGCTGTTCATCGCCCTCGGGATCGTCGCCGTGGTGATCGCGACGCGCTCCGACGGTATCGGTGCGATCACCTCCTACCAGGGCGCGAGTGATGCGACGGTGCTCTCGGTCGGCGCGGCGATCTCGATCGTGGTCGCCGGTTTCGTCGACTCCGGAACGATGACCGCCGACTTCACCCGCTGGTCCCGTAACGGCAGGGAAGCCGTCGTCGCCACCTTCAGCGCGTTTCCCGTCGCCAACGCGATCGCCATGATCGTCGGCGCGATCGTCGTGGCCGCGGGCGCCGCCGTGAACCCGGCCGCCAACGGCGGTGATTTCCTGCCGATCCTCACCGATCACGGTGCGGTGCTGACCGTTCTCGCGGTCGTCTTCGTCTTCGTGAACCTCGGATCGGTCTGCGCTCATTGCCTGTACAACGGCGCGGTCGGGTGGAGCCAGCTCACCGGGTCGAAGATGCGGCTGCTGACCATCATCCTCGGGGCCGTGGGTGTGGTGATCGCGCTGGCCGGGGTGTGGAGCCATTTCGCCACCTGGCTCAATCTGCTCGGTATCTTCGTGCCCTCGATCGGCGCGGTGCTGATCGTCGATCAGCTGATCACCCGCCGCGCGGCCGCGCGCACGATCACAGGTCTGCGGGCCCAGCCGTTCGTCGCCTGGTTCATCGGCGCCGCCTGCGCCTACGCGGTGCACCACTGGGCGCCGCAACTGAGCGAAGCCCTCGTCGGAATGGTGTGCGCGGTCGTCGCGTACCTCGTCGTCGAGGCGGTCGTCCCGGAACGGGCCGGCCGCACCGCGGTCGCCGATACGACAGAAGCCGAGGTGGCGCAATGACACTCGCCTCCGAGCCCGCACTGGCCGGAACGTCGGCGGTGGAGATCGCCGCGTCGATTCGCGACGGCCGGATGACAGCGACCGAAGTCGTGGAGAGCGCGCTCGCCCGGGTCGACGCTCTCGACGGCAGTCTGCACGCCTTCGTCGAACGCACCGATTCGATGGCGCGGGCGCAGGCGGCCGAAGTGGACGCGGCCTTCGCCCGCGGTGACGACCCGGGACCGCTGGCGGGAGTGCCGATCGCGGTCAAGGATCTGATCGCCACCGCGGGAGTACCGACCCGGAACGGGTCGGTCGTCTACGGGGACTGGATTCCCGATGAGGACGATATCGTCGTGGAGCGGGTCAAGAACGCCGGAGCGGTGATTCTGGGCAAGACCACCGTTCCCGAGTTCGGGTACAGCGCGGCCGGTCACAGCCCGGTGTCGCCACCGGCCCGCAACCCGTGGAACCCCGCACTGACTCCCGGCGGCTCCTCGGCGGGCTCCGCGGTGGCGGTCGCCACCGGTATGTCACCGCTCGCCCTGGGCAGTGACGGCGGCGGGTCGGTCCGGATTCCCGCGTCGCTGTGCGGGCTGGTCGGATTCAAGGCGTCGATGGGCCGGGTCCCGCTCTACCCCGGATGCCGGGACGAGCGATTCCCCGGTATGTCGAGCTGGGAGACCATCGAGCACATCGGCCCGATGACGCGCTCCGTCGCGGACGCCGCGCTGCTCATGTCGGTGATCGCCGGACCGGATCCCCGCGACCGGCATTCCCTGCCCGCCGGTGACGTCGACTGGCGCGCAGCGGTTTCCGGGCCTGCGGCCGGGGGACTGGCCGGAAAACGCATCGCCTATTCGGCCGACCTCGGCTATCTGCCGGTCGATCCGCGGGTCCGGTCGACCGTGGCGGCGGCGGTCGAGACCTTCGAGACCTTGGGCGCGACGGTGGTCGAGGCCGATCCGGGAATCGATGATCCGCGGTCCTATATCTGGTCGATCGTCATGGCCGACAGCGATCTGGTGGGTATGCGTGGGCTGGTGGCACAGCATCGGGACCGCATGTCCCCGCATCTCGTCGATCTCATCGAAAAGCCCTGGACAGCGGAGGAGTTCACGACCGCGCAGATGATGCGCAAACGCGTGGTCAACCAGCTGTGGCGGTTCATGCGGAACTACGACCTCCTCATCACACCGACCCTGGCCGCACCCGCGTTCCCGATCGGTATCCAGGGCCCCGAGCTGATCGACGGCCGGATGGTGGATGCCGGGAGCTGGCTGGGTTTCCTGAATATCTTCAACTGGTCCGGACAGCCCGCGATCTCGGTGCCGGCGGGATTCACCGCCGACGGATTGCCCGTCGGGCTGCAGATCGTCGGCCCGCATCTGGGCGACGCCGCGGTGCTCGCGGCGGCGGCGCTCTACGAACAGGAAAAGCCGTGGCAGCACCTGTGGCCGGAACTCGGGCCACCAGCTGTCGGCGCGATAGGAGAGGAGCATCCCGCCCGATGAGCGGACTCGACGGACTCAACCCGACACCGGGCGCGCTGGTCCTGGGATTGGTACAGGCGCGCGTGCCCACCATTCGCGAACCCGGCGATCTGCCGGCCACCGCCGAGCGGCTGGCGGGCATCGTGCGGGGGGCCAAGTCAGGTATGCCCACCATCGATCTGGTGGTCCTGCCGGAATACAGCATCAACGGGCTCGACCCGCAGACCTGGCTCGACGACGCACTGCTGTGCGACCGGGACGGCCCCGAGATGACGCTGCTCGCCGAGGCCTGCCGCGAGGCCGGGGTGTGGGGGTGCTTCTCGATCATGGAACGAAACCCCGCGGGAGCGCCCTGGAACAGCGGGATCGTCATCGACGACACCGGCCGGGAAAGGCTGTACTACCGCAAGATGCATCCCTGGGTACCCGCCGAACCGTGGTCGCCGGGCGACCTGGGTATCCCCGTCTGCGAGGGACCGGCGGGGTCGACACTGGCGCTGATCATCTGTCACGACGGCATGCTGCCCGAGATGGCGCGGGAGGCCGCCTACAAGGGCGCGAACGTCATCCTGCGGACGGCCGGCTACACCTACCCGATCCGGCAGGCCTGGCAGATCACCAATCAGGCGAACGCGTTCCAGAACCTGGCCTACACCGCCTCGGTGGCGCTGGCCGGACCGGACGGCAACAACATCTGGTCGCAGGGCGAGGCGATGGTCTGCGATATCGACGGCACGATTCTGGTGCACGGGGACGGAACACCCGACCGGGTGGTCACCGCGGAGGTGGTCCCGGCGCGCGCGGACCAGGCCCGGCGGACCTGGGGCGTGGAGAACAATATCTACCAGCTCGGGCACCGCGGATACTCGGCCGTCGAAGGCGGCGCGCGCGACTGCCCGTACACCTTCATGCGGGACCTGACGGAGGGCGTGTACCGGGTGCCGTGG
>NZ_JBSFRU010000116.1:0-16731 GCF_053589395.1 Nocardia sp. NPDC003345 | reverse complement strand
GTACGGGGATTCTCCGTAGGCCTGCCGGAATTGGCGGCTGAGATGGCCGGCGGACATATGGACCGCGCGAGCGAGGGCTTCGACGTCGAGTGGTTGTGCGTATTCGCGGTCGATCCGGTCGCGGACCCGGCGCAGGCGGGCGAAATCGCGGAGGTCGGCGGTGGGGCGCTGCGGCCGGTCGGGGGCTTGTCGGGGCTCACGCATTGTCGCCTTCCTGGTCGGAGTGCCGGGTTCAGTGTGGCACGGGCGAGGTTGCCGAGGGCCGGGCAGTTCCCGGTTTGCCCGCTCACCGGCGCGCCGACGTACTCTGCACACGATATGAGCGAGATGGACTATCCGGTACTGCTGGCCGTCGAGGATTTCGTTCCGGTGCTGTTCACCTCCGCAGGGGTGGTGCTGCTGCGCCGGATCGTCGGGCCGCCCCGGGTGGTGCTCGCGGCGGCGGTACTCGTCGGCGCGGGCGGTCTCGCGAAGGCGACGGCAAAACTGATCGTGGCGTGCGGTGGGCCCGATCTGCCGTGGTTACGCGAACTGTTGTTCCCGCTGCTGACCCTCGGCTTCGCGTTACTGTGCGCACCGGTCGCGCGGGCGGCGACGGGTGCGGTGCCGAGGTGGCTCACCGTACTGATACCGGCTCTCACCGCGGCGTGCGCGCTGAGCGCGTTCGCGATGGCGGATACGCTGCCGCTATTGGTGAGCACGACCGTGTTCTCCCTGCTCACCGGAATCTATCTGATCGCTTGGGCCCGGCAGCGTGGCGATCGGGTAGCGGCGGTGCTGGTGGGGATCCAGCTGCTGGGTTTCGTCGTTCTGAGTCCGCTGGGAGCGCTCCCGAACCAGACGGTAGCGCTGCAGTGGGGGGAGCAATTGTGTAATACCGCGGCGCAGGCCGCATTCCTGATCGCCGTGTGGCGGCTGTCCACCGGCGAACGCGCGGCCGCAGATTCCGATAGGGTGCGAGCGCTACTCCCCGATCACTGACGGCGGCGCGCGACCGTTCACTCGGGGTGGCGCCGCCTGCGGCGCGGCGGCCGGGCGCCTCGGAATGCCTCGGCGAGCCGCGTGTGGGGTTGCCAGTTCAGCCCATTGGGCAGGCCCCAGCCGAACCGGACCGCCGCCGACCGCCGTGGTGATGCCCAGAAGTACCGCCGGGAGCCGGCCCAGCCCCGCGGCCAGTGTTTTCTGGGCGCCGGTGACGCCCAGAAGCCGATTACCGCGGCGTCCAGAGCGGTGAAGAGGGGGCGGTCACCGCAGCGAGTTAGCACCACGGCCCGGTTCTCCCCCGTGCTGGGGCGAGGTGAACCGGGCCGTGGTTCAGTTCACCGGCCGGCGGGTGCGGCGTTGCCGCCGGCGGCGAGGCGCATGAGGTCGGTGTCGAGGTCGACGGTGGTTTCGGTACCGCCGGCGCTGCCGAAGGTGTGCTGGTAGCTGTTCCAGGATTCGTTTTTGACCTTGTGCGCGAAGCCGCTTTCCATGAGCAGGACCAGTTCGAGCGCGGCGCGGTCGATTCGTTTGTTCAGGTCGGTGTCGTTCCAGTCTTCGGAGGCGGCGAACAGTGAGGTGGGCACGGTCATGGTGCGCAGGAACGCGAAGAGTGCGCGCATCTGTTCGTCGACGACGAGGGCGTGGCGGGCGGTGCCGGCGGTGGCGGCGAGGACGACCGGTTTGGCGATGAGGAGGTCGTTGTCGAGGATGTGGAAGAAGGAGGTCAGCAGGCCGCTGGGTGCGGCCTTGTAGACGGGGGCGGCGACGACGAGGCCGTCGGCGGCCGCGAGGGTGTCGACGGCGGCGGTGAGCTTGGGTCCCATGAGCTGGGAGACGAGCGCCGTGCTGATCTCGGTAGCGAGTTCGCGCAGTTCGATGACGTCGACGGTAACGGTGGCATGGTGCCGGGCGGCGAGGGTGCCGACCCGGGCGGAAACGCGGTCGGCCAGCATTCGGGTCGAGGAGGGATTGCTGGTGCCGCCGCTGACGACGACCAGCCGGTAGGTGGTGCGTTCGCCGGTGTTCATTGTTGCTCCTCGGTTTTCAGGGGTTCGGATGTGTTCGCGAGTTTGGCGCAGATCGTTTCGAGTGCGTGCAGGTCGGCGTCGTCGAGGACCGCGGTGAGGGCCCGGGCTACCCCGACCGCGTGCCGGCCGCCGATGCGCCGCTGCTGGGTGCGGCCCTCGGGGGTGAGGGACAGCCGCACGCCGCGTCCGTCGGCCGGATCGGGGGTGCGCCGGACCAGGCCGCGGTCGACGAGCCGGTCGACCATCCGGGACAGGGCGGGCTGGGTGAGTAGTACGTGCCGGTTGAGTTCGGCGGGCCGGATGGGTTCGGGGCATTTGGACAGCGTGTAGAGGACGTCGTATTCGCGCATGGTGAGTCCGTGCCAGACGTCCTGGGCGGCGAACTGTTTCATCAGGACGGCGTGTGCGGTGAGTAGTTGTTCCCAGGCGTCGTTGGCGAGCCGGCTGCTGGTGCGGGCCGGTTCCCGGCCGGGGTTGCGGGGCCCGGCCGGGAGCGTATCGCCCGGGTCGTCTCCCCCGTGCGTGAGGATGGGTCCCGCGTGGTCGTGGTGCACCCCCGGCTCCGGGCCCGACTCGTTCATACCGTGGCGTCCTGGTAGGGGTTGGCGCCGGCGAGGTTGTCGCCCTGGTTGGCGTTGGGCCGGGCCTGGCGGGGCGCGGTGTCGCCGTATTCGGCGGTGACCCGGGCCCGGTGGGTGGGGGCGGGTGCCGATTCGGGGTCGCGGCGGGCGTCGAGTTCTTTACGCAGGACCGGCACGACGTCTTCGCCGAGCAGGTCGAGCTGGTTCAGGACGGTTTTCAGGGGTAGTCCGGCGTGGTCCATGAGCCACAGCTGGCGTTGGTAGTCGCCGAAGGTGTCGTGGAAGGTGAGGGTTTTGTCGATGATCTCCTGGGGGCTGCCGACCGATAGCGGCGTCATTTCGGCGAAGTCTTCCAGCGAGGGGCCGTGTCCGTAGACGGGTGCTTCGTTGAAGTAGGGCCGGAATTCGTTCCAGGCGTCCTGCGATTTCTTGGCGATGTAGGCCTGGCCGCCGAGTCCGACGATGGCCTGTTTCTTGGTGCCGTGGCCGTAGTGTTCGAAGCGCTGCCGGTAGAACTCGATGAGCTGGAGCGAGTGGACGGTGGGCCAGAAGATGTGGTTGGCGAAGAATCCGTTGCCGTAGTAGGCGGCCTGCTCGGCGATCTCGGGGGTGCGGATGGAGCCGTGCCAGACGAAGGGCGCTACGCCGTCGAGGGGTCGTGGGGTGGAGGTGAATCCCTGTAGCGGGGTGCGGTACTCCCCTTCCCAGTCGACGACGTCTTCGCGCCAGAGCCGGTGCAGCAGGTTGTAGTTCTCCAGGGCCAGTGGCAGTCCGGCGCGGATGTCCTTGCCGAACCAGGGGTAGACGGGTCCGGTGTTGCCGCGGCCGAGCATCAGGTCCATGCGGCCTTTGGCGAGGTGCTGCAGCATGGCGTAGTCCTCGGCGATCTTCACCGGGTCGTTGGTGGTGATGAGGGTGGTCGCGGTGGTGAGGATCAGCCGTTCGGTGGTGGCGGCGATATGGGCGAGCAGGGTGGTCGGCGAGGAGGAGAAGAAGGGCGGGTTGTGGTGTTCGCCGATGGCGAAGACGTCGAGCCCGACCTCTTCGGTTTTGCGGGCGATCTGCACGATCGCGTCGATCCGTTCGGCTTCGCTGGGGGTGATGCCGGTGACGGGGTCGCGGGTGATATCGCTGACCGAGAAGATTCCGAATTGCATCTGGTGGTTCTCCCGCCTTGGTTTCTATGCGTTTGCATCTAGTTGAACCGGCGGGTTGGGCGAGATATTCCGGGGCCCGGTTCGGGGGCCGGTTCGCGGGCGCCCGGGTCAGGCGGGTTGCTGCCGGAGGGAGTCGAGGTCGCGGATGGCGGCGCAGCTGCGGCGGGTCATGGCGGCGAACATGGCGTCGCCGCGTTCGCTGGGGGTGCCGTAGGCGGCGCCGAAGATGGCGACCAGCGGGCCCTGCAGTGCGGCGAACCGGTAGTCCTGCCAGCAGTCGTCGAGGGTGTAGCCGGTGACTCCGGAGGTGACGAGACGTTCGTGGTAGGTGCCGACGAGCGCCTTTTCCGCGGCTCGCCGGTCGTCCGGGTCGAGGCTCGTGGTGATGAAGTAGGCCAGGTCACGGGCAGGTAGTCCGAGGTTCACCGTCTGCCAGTCGACGGCGGTGACCACCGGGGGGTCGCCGGCGTCGA
This sequence comes from Nocardia sp. NPDC003345, assembly GCF_053589395.1. Taxonomy (NCBI): domain Bacteria; kingdom Bacillati; phylum Actinomycetota; class Actinomycetes; order Mycobacteriales; family Nocardiaceae; genus Nocardia; species Nocardia sp. NPDC003345. The sequence goes on along the minus strand of NZ_JBSFRU010000116.1, from coordinate 12,508 downwards.
ACAGCAGGTTGTCGAGGCGGTAGTCACCGTGGACGAGGCCGAAGCGGTCGGGCCGGGCAACCAGCCATTCCGCGATGACCGGTTCGCAGGCGCGCAGTGTCTCGTGGTCGCCCGGTGCCAGCAGCGGGCCGAGCCGGTCGAGGAAGATATCGGTGGTGGGACCGAACAGGTCCCGCAGCATCGTGGCTTCCTCGGCGCCGTTGCGGGTGAAGCCTTCGATGGTGAGCAGTTCGGGGTCGCACCAGCGGGGGGCGTGCAGTCCGGCGAGGTTGGCGACCGCGGCGTGGGCGTGGGCGACCGGGCAGCCGGCGATCTGGTCGCCCTGCCGGGCGGGGGCGAGGTCTTCGAGCAGGAGCAGGAATTCGGAGCCGTCGCCGTGGATCTCGGCGTGATGGCAGCGGGGGGTGCGTACGTGCACGGTTTCGGCGATTTCGGCGTAGAAGCGCACTTCCTGCCGGTAGGCGCCGGCGAGCATGGCGCGGGCGGCGGGGTCGGTGGCGGGGAGTTTGGCCAGCAGGGTCTGCGGGACACCGGTGCCGGTGAGCCGGAGGCGGTGCACGGAGCCGATCTGGCCGGTGCCGACGGGTTCGGTGGCGACGGTGTGGACGGTGCGGCCGAGAATCGCGGTGAGCCGTTCGGGGGTGAGATCGTCGATGGCGGTGAGGGTCACGCGGGGCTCCCGGCGGTGTCGCGGTGGTCGCGCCAGGCGGCCACGAGCGGGGCGAGTTCGGTGGGGGTGTTGCCGTGCAGGACGACCCCGTCCACACCGGCCGTGAACTGGTCGGCGATCCGGGCCGCGCAGGCGGCGGGGGTTCCGGTGGCGGAGGCGGCGAGCCATTCGGCCGGTAGCAGTGCTTCGACGGCGGCGAGTGTTTCGGGGTCGGCGACCGCGTCGAGCGCTCCCCCGGCGCCGGTGACCAGCGGGTGGGCGCGGAAGTCGTCGAGTACGCGCTGGTCCCAGCCGTTCACCCGGACCAGGATGTCGCCGTAGCCCTGTAGGTAGGTGCCGAGGCGGCCGACGAGTTTGCGCAGGCGGGCGGTTTCGCCCTGGGTGTCGTCGACGGTGACCAGGACCGACCAGATACGGACGGCGGCGGGGTCGCGGCCGGCGGCCTCGGCGGCGGCGCGGACGGTGTCGACCGCGCGGGCGGTCGTCTCGTCGGTGAAGAAGGTGTGCAGCACGACCTGGTCGGCGATCTCCCCGGCCAGACGCAGGGTGTTGGGTCCGATGGCGGTGAGGGTGACCGGGATGTTCTCGTCGTAGCCGGGGTCCAGGCGCAGTAGCGGGTATTTCCCGGCGGGGCCGTCGTGGCCGACGATGGTGTCGCCGTGCCAGAGCCGGCGGTAGAGGCCGACGGCGTCGCGGATCTGCGCGGAGGTGATGCGCGGTAGTCCGAGTACGTCGAAGAGCAGGTCGAAGCCGCGGCCGAGTCCGAGGCTGTAGCGGCCGCGGGTGAGGCGGTGCAGGGTGACCGCGGCGGTGGCGGTGACCACGGGGTGGCGGGTGTTGTGGTTGGTGGCGGCGGTGCAGAGTGCGAGTTCCTCGGTGACCGCGCCCGCGGCGGCGGCGAGGGTGAATGCCTCTTTGGTGTTGAAGCGTTCGGAGAGGAACAGGGTGCCGAGGCCGAGTCGTTCGGCGTCGCGGGCTTCGCCGAGCAGGATGTGCGGATCGTCGGCGTGCCCGGCGAGGCCGTAGCAGCCGAGTTCGGGGAATTCGGTCATTTCTTTCCGGTCCGGGCGGTTTCGGGGGCGATCATGGTGTGCAGTTCGTCCTGGGTCCACGGTGGGCTGTCGGTGTGGTCGCGGAAGCCGAGGATGGCGGGGGTGGGCCGGTCGTAGCGGCCGACGAAGCCGCCGGCGGCGACGAAGATCTGCCCGGTGATCTTTTCCGCGGCGCGACCGGCGAGGTAGAGGTAGAGCTGGGCGACGTAGTCGGCGGGCGGGGCGTCGAGGGCGGCGTTCTTGCTGAGTTCGTCGAGCATGCCGCGCCGGTACAGTTCCAGGATTTTGGCCTCGTAGGCGAATCCGCTGGAGAGCCGGGTTTTGGCGCCGGGGCAGACGACGTTGGCGCGGACGCCGTGTTCGGCGAGTTCGGCGGCGATGGCGAGGGTGAGGCTGTTGACGGCGCCTTTGCCCGCGGCGTACCCGGTGCCGCCGTAGTCGCCGAGGTAGGCGAAGGAGCTGGTGTTGATGATGCTGCCGCGACCGCGGGCGACCATGGCCGGCGCGGCGGCGCGGCAGGTGTTGAAGGTGGTGGTGAGGTGGGAGTCCAGGAGTTCGCGCCACTGGCGGGCGGTGACGTTGAGGATCGAGGATTCGGCGGGTTCGGCGATACCGGCGCAGTTGACGAGGATATCGATGCCGCCGAAGGTGCGGACGCAGGTGGTGACGAGTTCGGTGGCGGTTTTCTCGTCCGCGGCGCTGCCGGGGACGCCGATGGCGCGGTGTCCGGCGAGGGTCAGGGATCGGACCGCGCGGTCCACTCCGGCCTCGTTACGGCCGTTGACGACCACTCCGGCGCCGTGGCGGGCCAGGGCGTGGGCGACGGCGTGCCCGATTCCGCTGGTGGCGCCGACGACGACGGCGCCCTGCCCCTGCAAGGTGTGCTGACCGCTCATGGTTCTGCTCTCGTTACTCCCGGCCTGGTTCTCCCACGGCCGAACACTTCTCCGTACAGGTGTCCGGACAGTATGGCATTCTGACCTGGGTGGAGGTGGCCGATCGGCCGCGTTCCACCGTCGGCTACCTTGCTTGCCCGCAGTCGTCCGTAGTACTGTCCAGACAGGTGTCTACCATAGATCCTGGACAGTAATCTGGGGAAGGATTTCCACATGACTTCGGTGAAACCGCCGCGGGTGTCCGGAGGCGAACACGAGCACGGCCACCTCGAAGAGTTCCGTACCGACCCGATCGCGCTCATGCGCCGGGTCCGGGAGGAATGCGGTGACGTCGGCCAGTTCGAACTCGCCGGACGCCATGTCATCCTGCTCACCGGGTCCGAGGCCAACGAATTCTTCTTCCGGGCCGCCGACGAGGATCTCGACCAGGCCGCCGCCTACCCGTTCATGAAGCCGATCTTCGGTGAGGGCGTGGTGTTCGACGCCAGCCCCGAACGCCGCAAGGAGATGCTGCACAATTCCGCGCTGCGCGGCGACCAGATGCGCGGGCACGCCGCCACCATCGAACGCGAAGTCGACCGCATGCTCGCGAACTGGGGCGACGAGGGCGAAATCGACCTGCTCGATTTCTTCGCCGAACTCACCATCTACACCTCCTCGGCGTGCCTGATCGGCACGAAGTTCCGCGAGGAACTCGACAGCCGGTTCGCGCACCTCTATCACAACCTCGAACGCGGCACCGACGCCCTGGCCTACGTCGACCCGTATATGCCGATCGAGAGCTTCCGGATCCGCGACGAATCCCGCGCGCAACTGGTGGAACTCGTCCAGGAGATCATGACCGCGCGCATCGCGAACCCGCCCGCGGACAAAGAGGACCGCGATCTACTGGACGTTCTCGTCTCGGTGAAGAAGGAGGACGGCACCCCGCATTTCAGCGCCAGCGAGGTCACCGGCATCTTCATCTCGATGATGTTCGCCGGTCATCACACCACCTCCGGGACCGCCGCCTGGTCGGTGATCGAACTGCTGCGCCATCCGGAGGTGCTGTCCGGGGTCGTGAAGGAACTCGACGAGCTCTACGCCGACGGCCAGGAGGTCAGCTTCCACGCGCTGCGCCAGATCCCGCAGCTGGAAGCGGTACTCAAGGAGACCCTGCGCCTGCACCCGCCGCTGATCATCCTCATGCGCGTGGCCCAGGGCGAATTCGAGGTCTGTGGGCACACCATCGCCGAAGGCGACCACGTCGCCGCCACACCCGCCATCTCCAACCGGCTGCCCGAGGACTTCCCCAACCCCGACAGCTTCGACCCCGGCCGCTATATCGACCCCAACCAGGAAGACCTGATCAACCGGTGGACCTGGATCCCCTTCGGCGCCGGCCGGCACCGCTGCGTCGGCGCCGCGTTCGCGCTGATGCAGTTGAAGGCGATCTTCTCGGTACTGCTGCGGGACTGGGAGTTCGAGATGCTGCAGCCCTCGGAGACCTACCGCAACGACCACTCCAAGATGGTGGTGCAGCTGCAACAGCCGTGCCGGGTGAAGTATCGCCGCAGGAAGCTGGCGAGTTAGATGGCCTACGTCATCACGCAGCGCTGCTGCAATGACGCGAGTTGCGTGGCCGAATGCCCGGTGGACTGTATCCGCCCGCGGCCCGAGGACCCGCAGTTCGCGACGGCGGAGATGCTCTACATCGACCCGGACACCTGTATCGACTGCGGCGCCTGCTACGAGGCGTGCCCGGTGGACGCGATCTACGCCGAAGAGGATCTGCCCCCGTATCTGGACGGTTTTCGCGCGGTGAACGCCGGCTATTTCGAACGGCATCCACTGGAACCGGATATGTCCCCGCCGGCGCCCGTGCAGCGGCTCGCCAAAGATCTCGGGACGCTGCGGGTGGCCGTCGTCGGAACCGGCCCGGCCGCCTGCTACGCCGCCGAGCAACTGGTCGGGGTGGGAGCGGTCGAGGTGGAGATGTTCGACCGGCTGCCCACCCCGTGGGGGCTGGCCCGGTACGGGGTGGCCCCCGACCACGCCCAGACCCGCGGGGTCACCGAGATGTTCGCGGCCGCGTTCAAACGCGACAGCCTGCAGATGTACCTGAACACCGAGGTCGGCACCCATATCACCCACGCCGAGCTGCGTGAAAGCGTCCATGCGGTGATCTACGCGGTCGGGGCGCCCTCGGACCGGCGCCTGGACATCCCGGGCGAAGAACTCCCGGGCAGCCATTCCGCCACCGAATTCGTGGCCTGGTACAACGGCAATCCCGATTACGCGGACCGCCGATTCGACCTGTCCGGTGAACGCGCCGTCATCGTCGGCAACGGGAACGTGGCCCTCGATATCGCGCGGGTGCTCACCATGGACCCCGAAGAACTGGCCCGCACCGATATCGCCGACCACGCGCTGGCCGCCCTGCGCGACAGCGCCATCCGCGAGGTGGTGATCCTGGGCCGGCGCGGACTACTCCAGGCCGCCTACAGTGCCCCGGAGTTCCGGGCCCTCGGACGGCTGGACGGGGTCGATATCGTCGTCGACCCGGCCGACGTCGTGCTCGACGCGGCCGGGCAGGCGTTTCTCGACGGTCCGGACTCGGCCTACGAACTCGGGCTCAAGATCGCGGCGGCGGGTGAGTACGCGGCCCGGCCACCGCGCGATGGGTACAAGCGGATCCGGTTCCAGTACTGCGTATCGCCCACCGAGATCACCGGCGGCGACCGGGTGCGCTCGGTGCGATGGGTGCGCAACGAACTCACCGGGCCGGCCGGTTCACCCTCCGCGCGCCCCGGCACGGAAACCGGTGAACTCGACGCCTCGCTGGTGGTACGGGCGGTCGGTTATCGCGGGCAGCCGATTCCCGGCCTGCCGTTCGACGAGCAGCGGGGGGTGCTTCCCACCGAATCGGGCCGGGTGGTCGACGAATCCGGCGCGCCGGTGCCGGGTGTGTACGCGGCCGGCTGGATCAAACGCGGACCGCGCGGCGTGATCGGTTCCAACCGTGCCGACGCCGCCGAAACGGTGACCGCCCTCTTGGACGATTTCCGCTCCGGTGCGCTCACTGCCCCCGTACGGGATCGCACCGCGCTCGCCGGACTGGTCCGGGAACGGCAACCCGATGTGGTGGACCGCACCGCCTGGCAGGCGGTGGATCGTGCCGAACGCGCGGCCGGGTCGGCGGCGGGGAGGCCGCGGGTCAAACTGGCGACCGTCGAGCAGTTGCTGGCCACCGCCCGTAAAGGCTGACCCGCCGTTCTCCGGTTGGCCGCGCCGATGATGCGGCGGCGGACCGTCGCACCGGTACGACCGGGCGGCCGGCACCGGAGAGAGGTGCGGCCTCCCCTCGGTTTCCCTATCCGCCTTCCGGTCCCGTCAGCGCGCGGCGCGCGTAGGCCCGGACATCGGCGTCGGTATCGGCTGTCGCTTCCTTCAGGGCGATCCGGGCTCCGTCGTGACCGGCCCATCGGGCCAGTGTCAGGACCGCCGCTTTGCGCACGTCCAGATGCCGGTCGGTGAGCGCTTCGGTGAGTGCGGGCACCACCCGATCGGGTTCTCCGGCGGCCAGGCCCCGGCTCGCGCCGACCCGCACCTGCCATGCGGTATCGGTCAATGCGGTCACGCAGGTGTCCAGGTCGGCCGCGGTGGCGCCGGTATCGGCGAACGCGGCCAGGGCGGCGGCCCGGACCAGCGGGTCGCGGTCTCCGGCCAGAATCCGGACGGTGTCGGCCCCGCCGTCACCGACGGTGGCCAAGCCCTGGGCGACCGTGATCCGGACTTCCCGGCTGGCGTCCTCGGCGGCGGTGGCGATCGCGTCACGACAATCGAGCGATACCAGCGCGCGCACCGCTTCGATCCGGACCCGGTGATCGGGATCGGTCAGGGCCTTCCGATAGGCGGCGGCCGAACCCGCGCGGGTGGCGCGCAACAGATCGACCACCAGTGCGCGGACCACGGGGTCGGGCGAGGTGAGCCGTGCCGTGAGCCCGTCCGCGGAGGGCAGGACCTCGACCAGTTCGCGCAAGGCGGCCGCCGCGGCCCCGCGGACGGTGGCGGCGGGATCGTCGAGCGCACGTACCAGCAGGGGCGCGAAACCGTCCGGAGTGTTCTCGGTGAGCGCCGCGATGGCCGCGACCCGGACCTGTTCCTCGTCGTCGGCCAGGTAGTCCGCCAATTGGTCCGCGGTGGGGGCGTCCAGTGCCAGCAGGGCCAGCAGCCGCGGCGACGCCGCCGGTGCCGGGGCGGACGTCCCCGGGCGATCGGTGGCCGGTGCGTTCGGGGCGCGGCGGTGCCCGACCAGCTCCGGCTGGGCGACAACCGCGGGTTCCCCGACCGAGGGCAGATCGTCGAGCCCGGGCACCGGCACCAGATACGGTGCGACCGGGCGTTTCAGGAATTCCATGCCGCCGTCGGTGTTCTTGCGCAGGTTGAGGTGGTAGCGCCACTGCCGGTCGTCGCGTTCGGGCAGGTCGGCGCGCTCGTGGTAGAGACCCCACCGGGATTCGGTGCGTGTCAGCGAACTGCGGGCCGCCATTTCGGCGCAGTCGCGGATGAACGACACCTCCACCGCGCGCATGAGTTCGTGCGGGGTGCGTGCGCCCATCTCGGCGAGATCGTCGCGCATCCGCTCGAAGGTCTCCACCGCCAGCGAGAGTTTCGCGGCGGTTTTCGGCGGGGCCACATAATCGTTGACGAAACGGCGCAGTTTGTATTCGACCTGCGGTTGCGGTGGGCCGTCGGGGTGGCGCAGCGGCCGGTACACCAGTTCGTGGGCGGCGGCGATCTGACCGGCGGGAAGTGTCTGCGGGACGGTCACGTCGGCGAGCGTTCCGGCGGCGTGCGAGCCGGCGAGTTCGCCGAACACGAAGGCGCCGATCATGTAGTTGTGTGGCACACAGGCCAGGTCACCGGCGGCGTACAGGCCCGGCACGGTGGTGCGGGCGTTCTCGTCGACCCACACACCCGAGGCGGAATGACCGCCGCACAAGCCGATCTCGGAGATATGCATCTCGATATCGTGGGTTCGGTAGTCGTGGCCGCGGTTGGCGTGGAAGGTGCCGCGGGTGGGGCGTTCGGTGGTGTGCAGGATCCCTTCGAGGGTGCTCAGCGTTTCGTCCGGCAGATGGGAGACTTTCAGATAGATCGGCCCGCGCGCGGAATCGATCTCGCGCTTGACCTCCGACATCATCTGACCCGACCAGTAGTCGGAGTCCACGAACCGCTCCCCCTGCGCGTTCACCTGGTAACCGCCGAACGGATTCGCGACATAGGCGCAGGCCGGGCCGTTGTAATCCTTGATCAGCGGGTTGATCTGGAAACATTCGATCCCGGACAGTTCAGCGCCCGCGTGATAGGCCATCGAATAGCCGTCACCGGCGTTGGTGGGGTTCTCGTAGGTGCCGTACAGGTAGCCCGAAGCGGGCAACCCCAGCCGTCCGCACGGGCCGGTCGCCAGGATGACGGCCTTCGCGCCGACGGTGACGAATTCGCCGGTGCGAGTGTTGAGGGCCGCCGCGCCGACGGCACGCCCGTCGTGGGTGAGGACCCGCACCGGCATGAGCCGGTTCTCGATCCGGATGCGTTCCCGGTTCTTGCGCTGGCGCAGCACCCGGTAGAGGGCCTTCTTCACATCCTTGCCCTCGGGCATCGGCAGCACATAGGAGCCCGAGCGGTGCACCCGGCGCACCGCGTACTCGCCGTATTCGTCCTTCTCGAATTTGACGCCGTACCGTTCCAGCCGCTGCACCATGGCGAATCCGCGGGTCGCGGTCTGATACACGGTGCGCTGGTCGACGATTCCGTCGTTGGCGCGGGTGATCTCGGCGACGTAGTCCTCGGGTTCGGCCTTGCCCGGGATGACGGCGTTGTTGACCCCGTCCATACCCATGGCCAGTGCCCCGGAGTGCCGGACGTGCGCCTTTTCCAGCAGCAGGACGTTCGCGCCGTGTTCGGCGGCGGTGAGCGCGGCCATCGTCCCGGCCGTACCGCCGCCGACGACCAGGACATCGCAGTCCAGGCGGACGGTGTCGGCGAGGTCGGGTGCCGCGAAGAGGGTGGGTGCGGTCACGTCAGGGCCTCCACTAGTCGGTCGCGCTGGGCCTGCCGGTCGGCGGCGGCGCGGGGAGTCGGAACGTCGACGAGGGCGCGTAACGGCCGGCCGGCGCGGCCGAGTACCGCGACCCGGTCGCCGAGCAGCAGCGCCTCGTCCACGTCGTGGGTGACGAACACGATGGTGGTGGGATGGGTGCGCCAGGTGTCGATCAGCAGGCGCTGCATGGTCGCGCGGGTCTGGGTGTCCAGCGCGCCGAACGGTTCGTCCATCATCACCGCGCGGGGTGCCCCGGCCAGGCCGCGTGCCAGCTGGACCCGCTGGCGCATCCCGCCGGACAGGCTCTTGGGCAGATAGTCGGCGAAGCCGGTGAGCCCGACCTCCTCGATCCACCGGTCGGCCGCGGCCCGGCGGCCCGCTTTCGGTTCGCCGCGCAGCTTCAGCGCCAGTTCGATATTGGCGCGTACGGTGCGCCACGGCAGCAGCGCGTTGTCCTGGAACACCACCGCGCGGTCGCGGGAGGTGGTGGTCACCGGGTCGCCGTCGGCGAGGACCCGGCCGGAGTCGGGGCTCAGCAGTCCGGCCAGTGCCCGCAGCACGGTGGATTTACCGCACCCCGAGGGGCCGGTGAGCACCAGGATCTCGCCCGGTCGCACGTCCAGGGACAGATCGTGGATCACCGGTTCGCCGGTGTAGGACAGCGAGATCGCGTCCAGGCGCAGGCTCATTCCGTGCTCGGTGTCGGGGCGCGGTTCGCGGGTCGCGAGGGTGGTGGTCATCGGTTGTTCTCCTCTCCCCTGGGCAGCCAGCGGGTGACGCGGCGGCCGAGCAGTTCGATCGCGGCCGAGGTGCCGAATCCGAGGACCCCGATGGTGAGGATGCCGACGAAGACACCGGGATAGTCGACGATGGTGTAGGCCTGCCAGGTCCGGTAGCCCACGCCGAGGCGCCCGGAGATCATCTCCGCCGAGATCAGGCAGATCCAGGCGACACCGATCCCCACCGAGAGCCCGCCGAAGATACCGGGCAGCGCGCCGGGGAACACCACCCGCACCAGCACATCCCAGCGGCTGCCGCCGAGGGTGCGCACGGAGTCCTCCCACAGGGTGGGCAGGGCGCGGACCGCGTGCCGGGTGCTGACCATGATCGGGAAATAGGCGGCGAGCCCGGTGATGAAGACGATCCCGGTCTCGTCGTCGGGGAACAGCAGGATCGCGATAGGCACCACCGCGATCGCCGGTATCGGGCGCGCCAACTCGGTGAGCGGGCCGAGGATGGCGGCGAACAGGCGGGAGCGGCCCAGCGCGATACCGCTGGCCACACCGAGGACCGTCGCGATCCCGAATCCGGACAGGATCCGGATCAGCGATTGCGCCAGATCCAGGTAGTAGACGTCGGTGCCCAGCTGACGGCCGAACGCGGAGACGACCTCGGTGACGGTGGGCAGGGTGTCGAACCGCAACCAGACGCGGATATCGGAGGCGGTCAGCAACTGCCAGATCAGCACCGCGCCCGCTACCGATCCCAGTCGCAGGAAGCGGCCCGGCCACACCGAGCGGGTCTGCCGCACCCGCACCCGCGCCCGGTCGCTGTGCAGGGCGGTGCCGGCGTCGGCGGTGGCGGCCGCGGTCACGACCGCACCTCGGCGACGGCCTGGTCGTAGCCCACCGGCCGGGCACCGGGATGCGCCTGCCGGTGGCGCTGCGCGGCGGCCTCGGTGGTGAAGGCCAGGAAGGTGTCACCGTCACGCAACCAGATCGCCTTGTCGGCGAACCACCGGGTACCGAGTTCGGAATCGACCACATAGGCGGCCCGGACGGAGGTCCCCTGCGCGCGGGCGGCTTTCACGGCGCGCAGCAGTTCGGTCGGATTGCCCGCGGGGCGGGTGGTGTCCTGGCCGTCGAGCCACAACTCGGTACCGGAGCCGGCGGTGTGGTTGGTGCCGTCGGCGAGGGCCCGCTCGTAGTCGAGGCCGCGGGTGGCGTAGGCGGCGCGGATGAGCCGGTCGTCGGCGAAGGCGCCGGTGTCGAGGTCGGCGAAATCGCCGATCGATTTCAGGTAGCGCACATCGTCTTTGAACGCGGCGAGCAGGCTCGGCTTCAAGGTGGTGTCGAACGAGGTGCCGCCCGGGCCGTTGTACAGGTACACCACTTCTTGCGGCAGGTCCGAGCCCTCGGCCACGATCCGCGACGCCTCCAGCGGTTGTTTCCACAGGAATTCGGTGGCATCGAGCTGGGCCTGCAGGAACGCGTCCACCACTTCCGGATGTTCGGCGGTGTAGCTTTCGCGGGCCACCACGCCGTGGAAGGTGGGCACGTTCAGTTCGGCGCCGTCGTAGAGCAGTTTGGCCTTGTCCTGGAACACCAGCAGCCCGGGCCAGGCCACGAATTGCGACAGCGCGCTCACCTGACCCGATTCCAGCGCCGAGGCTCCCACCTGCGGTTGCTGGTTGAGGACCTCGACGCCGGCGACCGGGTCGATCCCCGCCCGGGTCAGCGCCTGGACCAGGGTTCCGTGGCCGGCCGAGCCGACGCTGGCGGAGACCTTCTTCCCGGCCAGATCGGGCAGTCCGGTGGCGGGCGAATCCGGCGGTACGACCACCATGTTCAGCGCGCCTTTGGGGTTGTAGCCGGTGACCGAGATGAATTCGGTGCGGGAGCGGTCGTTGGCCTGGGTGCGGGAGCCGTTGATCAGCAGCGGGTAGTCGCCCATCGATCCGATATCGATCTTCTCCGCCACCATCTGCGCGGTGATCGGGGCGCCGGTATCGTAATCCTGCCATTCGACCTGGTAGGCGGGCCCACCGTCATCGGTGATCCGCTGCAGGCGCTGCTCCAGATACCCCTGTGCGCGCAACAGGGTGCCCGCGGTGACGGTGTTGATGGTCTTGGACTGGTAGCCGATGACGACGCGGACGGTGTCACCGCCCGCGGCGCTGTCCAGCGAGCATCCGGTGAGTGCGAGGGCAGCCGCGGCGGCGATCGCGGCCAGGCGTTTCAGTGTGGGCATTGTGATGGGTCTCTACCTCAGGAGATACGGCATGTTGACGGTGACGGCGCCGGTCGGGCAGCGGGCGGCGCAGGGGCCGCAGTACCAGCATTCGTCGACGTGCATGAAGGCCTTCCCGTTGTCCGGGTTGATGGCCAGGGAGTCGAGCGGGCAGATCTCGACGCACAGGGTGCAGCCCTCGATACACAGCGATTCGTCGATGGTGACGGGGATATCGGCGCGCTGATCGGCCAGTGCCATCTACAGGACCTTCCATTCGGGGATACCGCGGGACAGGCTGCCGCGCAGCGTGATCCGGTCACCGCGCATCCGGATGTATTCGAGGTCGACGGGAGTGCCGTCGTCGAGGCGGGTGAGCCGTTCCAGCATCAGCAGCGGCGCCCCGTCGGGGGTGTCGAGGGTGGCGGCGGTGTGCCGGTCGGCGGGGATGGCCTCCACGGTGAGATCCGCCGACCCGAGGGATTGCCCGCTGAGCTGTTCGAGCAGGACGAAGACATCGGTGTGGGCCAGGTCGTGGTCCAGGACGCGCATGCCGATCCCGGGGGCGAGATAGGTGAGATCCAGGCTCAGCGGCTGATCACCGAGGTAGCGGAGGCGTTCGAGGTAGACGACCTGCTCACCCGGGGCGAGGTCCAGCCGCCGGGCCACCGCGGGCGGGGCGGAGATGAGCTGGGCGACCCGCACCTCGTTGCGCACGGTCCCCCGGCCCTCCAGCGTTTCCTGTAACCCGAGCAGCGCGTCGAGGCCGTGATCGTATTTGCGGGCCGCGACCCTGGTGCCCACCCGGGGCGCGCGGGCGATCAGGCCTTCGTCCCGCAGCAGCGCCAGCGCTTCG
>NZ_JBSFRU010000115.1:0-16831 GCF_053589395.1 Nocardia sp. NPDC003345 | reverse complement strand
GTATCCCGCCCATCCACGCGCGCGCCACCGGACTCGACGCCAAGATCATCGGGGTCAAACAGCGTGCGCTGCCGAACTATCACCTCGCCACCGCACCGGGCTCGAATATCACCGATATCGCCGGGCTGCGCGGTAAGCGGATCGCGTTCTCGCCCGGACAGGCCCAGGGCGTGGTGGTGCTGCGGACCCTGCGGGCCGCCGGTATCGCGCTCGACGAGGTGCAGCTGGTGGAGCTGAACAGCCCGCAGTTCCTCACCGCGCTGCAGGGCGGCCAGATCGACGTCGCCCCGCTGGGCGAACCGTCGCTCACCAAATATCTCGATCAGTACCGGGCCCAGGGCGCCACCGCGGTCGCCACCGACGCGGTGGACGCGCTGACCGTGCTGTGGGCGCCCACCGCGGTGCTGCAGGATTCGGCGAAACTCGCCGCCGCGAAGAAATTCGTGGAATTCTGGGCGCGCGGCGAAATATGGGCCTGGGAGCATCCCGAAGAATGGATCAAAGCCTATTACGTCGAGGATCAGGAAGTATCCGAGGCCGACGGCAGGCGAATTCTGAAGACCACTCCGAAACCATATTTCCCGACCAATTGGGACGCGGCGATCGAATGGGAGCAGGAAACCGTCGACCTGGTCACCGGTTCCGGTTACTTCGGTGAATCGTTCGATGCCGAGGAATTGTTCGACCGGCGATTCGAGGGTATCGCCGCCGCCGCTGTGGCGCCCCAGTACCGGACCGAGGAGTCACAATGACCATCGCACTCGACCGCGGCCGGATCGCGGCCCCGGCCCGGCCCGACGGATTCGTCGCGCGGCGGCCGCTGCGCCGGCTGGGCCTGCGTAGATCGGTGCCCTTCGCCCGGTTGCTCGGCGTGGCGCTGCTGCTCGGCGCCTGGACCGCCGGCGTCGCGGGCGGCGTGATCGACGAACGCAAACTCGCCGCGCCGTGGACCGTTCTGCAGACCGGCTGGCAGCTGGTGGCCGACGGGATCCTGCTGAGCAATATCGCGGCCTCGCTGGAGCGCGCGGCCATCGGTCTCGGAATAGGCCTGGTGATCGGTACCGGACTGGCACTGGTCTCGGGACTGTCCCGGCTGGGCGAATCCATCGTCGACGGGCCCGTCCAGCTCAAACGCGCCATTCCCACACTGGGTCTCATCCCGCTGCTGATCCTGTGGCTGGGTATCGGCGAGACCTTCAAGATCGTGCTGATCACTCTCGGTGTGGTCGTCCATATGTACATCCAGGTCCACGCGTCGCTGACCACCATCGACAAACGGCTGGTGGAACTGGCCGAGGTGCAGGGGGTCTCCCGGGCGACCTTCATCCGCCAGGTCGTGATCCCCGGTTCGCTGCCCGGATTCTTTCTCGGACTGCGGCTCTCGGTCACCGGGGCCTGGCTGATCCTCATCGTCGTGGAGTCGGTCAACGCGATCGACGGCCTGGGCAAGATGATGACCAACGCGCAGAACTACGGCCAGGCCGATGTGATCCTGGTGGGCCTGGTCGTCTACGGCGCCTTCGGACTGCTCTCGGACGCGGCCATCCGGCTGCTGGAACGGAAGGTGCTGTCGTGGCGGCGGACGATCGCGAACTAGGCGTAGAGGTACGGGAACTCACCCGCCGTTACGGGGAGCGCGTCGTCCTCGACCGATTGGATCTGCGTATCCCGCAAGGACAGTTCGTCGCTCTGCTGGGCCGGAGCGGGTCGGGTAAGAGCACGCTGTTGCGGGCGCTGGCGGGTCTGGACTACGACGTGGAGGGGGCGGGGCGGCTGCGGGTCCCGGACAAGACCTCGGTGGTGTTCCAGGATTCCCGGCTGCTGCCCTGGCAGCGGCTGCTCCCCAATGTGCTGTTCGGGCAGCCGCGCGGACATCGGGCCGACGGTGTGCGGGTGCTGGCGGAAGTGGGTCTGGCCGGCCGGGAGCGGGCCTGGCCCGCGGAACTGTCCGGCGGCGAACAGCAGCGGGTCTCACTGGCGCGAGCGCTGGTGGACGAACCCGATCTGCTGCTGGCCGACGAACCGTTCGGCGCGCTGGACGCGCTGACCCGGATCAAGATGCACGAACTGCTGCGGGCGCTCATCCGGCGCCGCCGGCCCACGGTGCTGCTGGTGACCCATGACGTCGACGAGGCGATCGCACTCGCCGACCGGGTGCTGGTCCTCGAGGACGGGGTGATCGCGGTGGATGTCGCCGTGGACCTGCCCGAGCGCCGCGATACCGGCCTGCCCGAATTCCAGCGCATCCGGCGCACCCTGCTGACGGCACTGGGTATCGACCCGGTGGCGGCGTGAAAGGAACCGATCATGACCTCTGCCGATAATTCGCGCCCGGGTGGGAAAACCCTGCACCTCAATGCCTTCCTGATGTCGGTGGGCCACCACGAGGCAGCCTGGCGGCTACCCGAGAGCGATCCCTACGCCCATGTGGATATCGACCATTTCGTGCGGCTGGCCCAGACCGCCGAACGGGGCAAGTTCGATTCCATCTTCTTCGCCGACAGCCCGGTGCTGATGGGGGATCCGGGCCGGCGACCGGGCGGGAAACTCGAACCGACCGTGATCCTCACCGCGGTCGCCGTGCAGACCAGCCGGATCGGGCTCATCGCCACCGCCTCCACCAGCTACAACGACCCCTACAACCTGGCGCGGCGGTTCGCGTCGGTGGACTGGGTGAGCAACGGGCGGGTCGGCTGGAACATCGTCACCACGGCCGGCGCCGACGCGGCCCGTAACTTCGGGCTCGACGACACCCCCGATCACCGGCTCCGCTACGAGAAGGCCGCCGAGTTCGTGGAGGTCGCCACGAAACTGTGGGACAGCTGGGAGGACGACGCGATCGTCGCCGACAAGGCGCTCGGTGTGCACGCGGACGCGGAGAAGGTGCGCAAGATCCGTCATCGCGGTGAGTTCTTCTCGGTGGACGGCCCGCTGAACGTGCCCCGGTCGCCGCAGGCGTATCCGGTGCTGGTGCAGGCGGGTTCGTCGGAAGACGGTAAGAATTTCGCCGCCCGCTACGCCGAGGCGGTGTTCACCGCACAGCAGACCCTCGCCGACGGCACCGCCTTCTACACCGATCTGAAGGACCGCGCCCGCCGCCTCGGCCGCGATCCGGAGACCCTCAAGATCCTGCCCGGAATCGTCCCGGTGATCGGTGATACCGAGGCCGAGGCCCGCGCGCTGGACGCCGAACTGGAGCGGCTGATCTCCCCGGAGTACGCGCGCCGCCAGCTGGCCGAACGGTTCGGATTGCCGGTCGAGGCACTGGAACTGGACGCCGAACTGCCCGACGATCTGCCCAGTGAGGACGATATCCAGGGAGCCAAGAGCCGCTACACGCTGATCGTGAACCTGGCCCGCACCGAACAGCTCACCGTGCGCCAGCTGATCGCCCGGCTCGGCGGCGGGCGCGGGCACCGCACCTTCGCCGGGACCGCAGAGCAGGTGGCCGACACGATCGAGGAATGGTTCCGGGCCGGGGCGGCCGACGGGTTCAACGTGATGCCCGCGGTGCTGCCCTCCGGACTGGACCGCTTCGTGGACCGGGTGGTGCCGATCCTGCAGGAGCGGGGGCTCTTCCGCACCGATTACACCGAGACCACCCTGCGCGGTCATTACGGTCTGGCACGGCCGGAGAACCGGCTGGCCACCGAGACCACGCTCGCGGTCGCTCGGTGAGCGGAAACGCGGCGGGCCGAGCGGAGCCGGGGGCCGAGGGCGGCAGCGACGGTACGGGCTGGTTGCGCTATCTCGCGCGCCGATGTCTGGTCCACCGTCGTCTGGTGATCGCCGCCTATGCCGGAGCCGCCGCGGCGGCGGCGCTCACCGCGGCGCTGCCGCTGGTGGTCCGGCATGTGGTGGATACGCTCACCGTCACCGCCGCATCGGTGCTGCCGTGGGTGCTGGTCTTGCTGGTCCTGGGCATCGCGCGGTTCGCCGCCTCGTTCACCCGCCGCGTCGGCTCCTCGAAACTCTCGCTGGGGGTGCAGCACGATCTGCGGCGCGATCTGTTCGCCGCGCTGCTGCGCCTGGACGGGCGCGACCGGGAGGGCCTGCGGACCGGGCAGGTCGTCAGCCGCGCCATCACCGACGTGACCCTCATCCAGATGTTCCTGCAGCTGATTCCGATGGTGTCGGGCAATGTGGTGCTGCTGGTGGGCGCGCTCGGGCTGATGGCCGTGATGTCACCGCCGCTGACGGTGATCGCGCTGCTGGTACTGCCCGCGCTGTGGTGGATCGCCCGGCGCAGCCAGCGGGAACTGTTCCCCGCCAACTGGGACGCGCAGGCCCGGGCCGCCGAGGTGGCCATGCGGGTGGAGGCCGCGGTGGCCGGGGTCCGGGTGGTCAAGGGTTTCGGACAGGAAGGCCACGAACTCGACGGGTTGCGGGAGCGCTCCGCCGCGCTGTTCCGGTCCCGGATGCGGGTCGCGCGGATCACCGCCCGGTTCACCCCGGCGATGCAGGCCGTACCCGCGGTGGGTCAGGCGGCGGTGCTGATCGTGGGCGGTGTGCTGGCGCTGCGCCAATCGATCACGCTGGGTACGTTCCTGGCCTTCATGACCTACCTCGGCGCGTTCGTGAGCCCGATCCGGCAGTTCTCCATGCTGCTCACCGTGAGCCAGCAGGGCCGCGCCTCGCTGGACCGGGTGCGGGAGGTCATCGATACCCCGCCGCCGGCGGTCCCGGGCGGGGCCGGCGCACCACCCGGCGCGGCGCCGCCACGAGTCGAATTCCGCGATATCGGTTTCCGCTTCGGCGACAACCGGGTGCTCGACGGACTCGATCTGACGATCGAGGCGGGGGAGACGGTCGCGATCGCGGGCGGAGCCGGATCCGGTAAATCGATACTCGCCCAGCTGGTGCCGCGCCTGTTCGACCCCGATACCGGCAGTGTCCGGTTCGACGGCACCGATATCCGGGCGCTGCCCGCTGCTCGCGCCCAGGTCGCGATGGTTTTCGAGGACACCCACCTCATGGCCGACACCATCCGCGCCAATGTCGCCTACGGCCGCCCGGACGCGAGCGACGAGCAGATCTGGCACGCATTACATCTGGCCGCCGCCGACGGTTTCGTCGCGGCCACTCCCGACGGGCTCCGGACCCGGATCGGCGAACGCGGCCAGCGCCTCTCCGGTGGGCAGCGCCAGCGCATCGCCCTGGCCCGCGCCCTGCTCACCGAGGCGCCGATCCTGGTCCTGGACGACGCGACCTCCGCCATCGACGCGCGCGTGGAGGAACTGATCTTCACCCGGATCGCGGGTGAGGTGCGCCGCCGCACCACCCTCGTGGTGGCGCATCGCCTGTCCACGCTGGCCCTGGCCGACCGGGTCGCGATACTGGACGGCGGCCGGGTCGCCGAATCGGGTGCGCTGTCCGAACTCCGGGACCACGGCCGCCTGTTCCGGACCCTGTTCACCCCGCCCGACCCCGGTGCGATCGACCCCGCCGCGGTATCCGGTGTGGCGCCGGTCGCCACCGCCGTGCTCTGGGTGGAACCCGATACCGAGACCGACGACGCGCGCACGCTCGAACAGGTGGCCAAGGCGTTCGCGCAGCGCGCCGCCGGGGCCCCGACCGGTATCGGCCGGGGCGCGGCGATGGGCGGGATGCTCGCGGCCGCCCCGCCCAGCGGCGACGTCGCACGCCTCATCGACGGCCTGCCGCCCGCCACCGGTGAGCCCGCGGTGCCGGAATCGTTCTCGCATACCGCCGATCCGCGGTTCACCCTGCCGCGCCTGCTGCGGCCCTTCGCCTGGCCGCTGCTCGCCGGGCTGGCGCTGGTCGGGGTC
Source organism: Nocardia sp. NPDC003345 (assembly GCF_053589395.1). Classification (NCBI taxonomy): domain Bacteria; kingdom Bacillati; phylum Actinomycetota; class Actinomycetes; order Mycobacteriales; family Nocardiaceae; genus Nocardia; species Nocardia sp. NPDC003345. Next base: position 11,042 of record NZ_JBSFRU010000115.1, on the reverse strand, counting down.
GACGCGCTGGCACAGGTGCTGATCCCGTTCCTGGTGCGGCACGGTATCGACCACGGTGTGCTCGCCGGCGCCCAGGATGTAGTGCTGGTGGCGGCCGCGCTCACCCTGCTGGTGGTCGGCGCGGACTGGGTTGTCGGGGTGGCCCAGGTGCGGGTCACCGGCCGGGCCGGGGAACGGCTGCTGTTCGGGTTGCGGGTGAAAACCTTCGCGCAACTGCAGCGGCTGGGCCTGCAGTACTACGAGCGCGAACTCGGCGGTCGCATCATGACCCGGATGACCAGCGATGTCGACGGGCTGTCCGCGTTCCTGCAGACCGGCCTGGCCACGGCGCTGACCAGCACGATCACCATCCTGGGTGTTATCGCGGCGCTACTGGTGGTGGATGCCGGACTCGCGCTGGTGGTGCTGGCGACACTGCCGGTGCTGGTGGTCACGACCGTCGCCTTCCGCCGGGCCTCGGTGCCGGCCTACAACCTGGCCCGCGACCGGGTCAGCGTGGTCAACGCCTATCTGCAGGAGAACGTCGACACCATCAAGGTCACTCAGAGCTACCGGCGGGAAGCGGTGAACCAGGCCGAATTCGAACGGCGGTCGTGGAGCTACCGCGATGCTCGGTTGCGCAGCCAGACCCTGATGGCGGTGTTCTTCCCGTTCATCGAACTCATGTCGGTGGTCGCGACCGCGGCGGTGCTGGCGGTCGGGGTGCACCAGGTGCGCGACGAGGTGGTCACCGCGGGCACCCTGATCGCGTTCCTGCTCTATATCGATCTGCTGTTCTCGCCGATCCAGCAGCTGTCGCAGGTGTTCGACAGCTACCAGCAGGCGGCGGTGGGGGTGGACAGGCTGGCGGAACTGCTGCGGACACCGGTCGACACCCCCGACGATCCCGACCCCCGGCCGGTATCGGCGCTGCGGGGGGAAATCGAGATGCGGGGGGTGGATTTCGCCTACGCCCCGCGCGGTGCGGCCGGGCCGGCGCCGGCGCCGGCGCTGCGTGGTGTGGATCTGCGGATCGCGCCCGGACAGCGGGTCGCCCTGGTCGGCGAGACCGGCGCCGGGAAATCGACCCTGGTGAAACTGCTGGCCCGGTTCTACGATCCGACGGCGGGCCGGGTGCTGGTCGACGGTGTCGATATCCGCCGCTACGCCCTGCGCGACTACCGCAAACGTCTCGGTGTGGTGCCACAGGAACCGTTCCTGTTCGGCGATACGGTTCGAGATGCCATCGCCTACGGCCGGCCCGAGGCGAGTCCGGCCGAAATCGAATGGGCGGCCCGAGCGGTCGGGGCGCACGAGATGATCGCCGCGCTGGACCACGGCTATCTGCAACCCATCGGCGAGCACGGGCGCGGTCTGTCCGCGGGGCAGCGCCAGTTGCTCGCTCTGGCCCGCGCCCAGCTGGTGGAACCGGACATCCTGATCCTCGACGAGGCCACCGCGTCACTGGATCTGGGCACCGAGGCGCGGGTGCGGGCCGCGATCGACGTCCTCACCGCGGGCCGCACCACGCTGGTGGTCGCGCACCGGCTGGCCACGGCCGCGGACGCCGATCTGATCGTGGTACTCGGCGACGGCCGGGTGCTGGAGACCGGCACCCACGCCGAACTGCTGGCGCGGGAGGCCGGCGCGTACCGGGCGTTGTGGGCGGCCTACGTGGGAGCGGAGGCGCCGGCCGCGGCGCGCTGACCGGCCCTGGTGCGGGCGGCTCGGGCCGCCCGCACCGCGCGGCTCAGGCGGGTTCGTTGACGATGGTGTGATCGGTGATCTCGTCCAGCATCCGGCCCCAGTCCGGGTACTTCCGCACCTTGGCCAGATGGAGTTCGGTGATCCGGGTGGCCAGATCCGGATCCGGATCATCGGAGAAACGCACCGCCGATAGCCGGGCGAAATACGGCAGGATATCCGGGTCTCCCGCGAGGTGGACCGGATCGTGCAGGTAGCGCTCCAGCGCCGGCAGGTCGGCGACCGCCGCGCAGTAGGCGTGGGTGAAACCGTCGCGGGGATCGCCGATATCGCGGCCCACCGACCCGAACACCACCGATTCGACACCGGCGGTTCGACGCATTTTCGCCAGTACGGCGTCCTGTTGCTCGGCGGTCACCTCGTCCTTGAAGCGGAACCGCAAGAGATTGACTATCACCGTGATACCTCCTGAATGAACCCATTGGTTCAAAAATAGAACCTTGCCGGTTCAGTGAAGCACGGTTTGCCATTTTGAACCAGTGGGTTCAATCAGGCGAACCTCCTGATACCCTGTACCGGTGCGAGCTGCGGAGGTCCCCGCCCGGGGGCGTATCGATAAACGGCAGGCCATCCTCGACGCGGCCTTCGCCGTCTTCGCCCGGCTGGGCTACGAGCAGGCGTGCGTCCGGGAGATAGCCGCCGAGGCGGGCGTCGCCAAACCCACCGTCTACAACCACATGACCGATAAGGAAGCCCTGCTTCGGGAATCACTGCTGCTGGCGGCAGACCGGGTGTCCGGGGAATGCCTCGACGCCGTCGAGCGCCTGCGCGACCCCGGCGCCGATCTGCCCGCGGCGCTCGCGGACACCGCCCGCCGGCTGCTGCGCGTCTGCGCGGGCGATACCTCGCACGCGCTGCGCCGCCTCGCCGCCGCGCAGGCCAACCGGCTGCCCGAACTCGTCACGCAGGTCCGCGAGCGCACCGCGACCCGGACCCTCGACGCGCTCACCGACAGGTTCGGCCTGCTCGCACTGTCGGGCCGGCTCACCGCCACCGATCCGGCGACGGCGGCCGAACAGTTCCTGGCCCTGCTCACCGGCCCCCTGGAGAACCGGTCCGCCCACGGCACCCGGAAGGTGCCGGTCGCCGAACAGCGCACCATCGCCACCGCGGCCGTCCGGACGTTCCTGGCGGCCTACGGATCCGGCGACCGTCCCTGATCGGGTCGCCGCCCTCGCGGCCGGACCCGGCCGAGAACTCGGACCGGCGTCGATCGAGTCGTCCGTCCCCGGGCGAACTGCCGCGTGGGCGGTACCCCCCGTCCCGGATTCGCGCGGCCGAGTTTCGGAGCGCTCGGGCCGTGCCGCGGCCTCCGCCGCGCGAACCGACTCAGGACCGGCGCAAGGGCAGCTCTGTTTCCTCGGGAACCCGCAGTTCGTCACCGTATTCGCGAACCCAGGCGGCCAAGGCGCGCAGTGGCCCGTCCACGAGACTCGCGCCGAGGTCGGTGAGCCGGTACTCGACCCGGGGCGGGGCGTGCGGACATGGGCGCCGGGCGATCAGCGCGCGCTCGATGAGCCGCCGCAATGCCTCGGTGAGGGCCTTGTCGCTGATCCCGCCGATCGCGGTGCGCAGGTCCGCCCGCCGGCGGGGCCCGCCGGCCAGCGCGGCGAGAATCACCGGGTCCCAGGTGTGGGCGAAGACATCCAATGCCCCGCGCAGCCGGCAGTCGGCGATCGGTTCGGTGTGATCGGTCATCGCCCACCAGCGTTCTCGGCCGTTACGCACCGATCGGTGCGTACTCCGGTCCCTACCGTAGCCCTCGCACGTATGGACACGGTGACGAAGGAGTTCGACCGATGCGAATCGCCATTCTGGGCACGGGACATCTCGCCGAAGCGCTCGGCACCCGCTGGGCGCGGGCCGGGCACCGGATCACGGTCGCGGGCCGCGCACCCGAGCGCGCGGCGGCGCTGGCCGCTCGGCTGGACCGGGCCGCCCGCTCGGACACGCACCGGGAATTCCCGGCGAACGCCGGACCCGTCGCCCACGCCGCCGGTCTCCGGGACGCGGCGCGCGGGGCGGACGCGGTCCTGCTCGCGGTGCCCTGGGATGTGGCCGATGCCGTCGCCGCGGCGGCCGGGGGCGCGGACGGTAGCTGGTCCGGCCTGCCCGTTGTCGACCCGACCAACCCGGTCGGTCACGGGGTCGGCGTGGTGCTCAACCCGCCGGGGGTGTCCAATGCGCGGCGGATCGCCGACGCCGCGCCGGGCAGCCAGGTGGTCAAGGGTTTCCATCTGGTCCCGTCCACCCAGTGGGCGACCGCCGGCCCGGAGACGACCGTGGTGCTGTGCGGCGACGACCCCGCGGCGCTGGACACCACCGCGACGCTGGTCCGCGACGCCGGTGCGGTGCCGGTTGTACTGGGACCGCTGGACCGGGCCCGGCAACTGGAGGAAGCGGCCGGGCTGCTCATCGGGCTGGCTTTCGCCGGTGTCGACGCCCGGACCGTGGTACCCGCGCTACCACCGGTGCGGGCCTGAACCGCCGGTCACACCGCCACCGGACGCCGCGCGCGGTCGTACTCATCTACCGAAGTGATTCCGCCCGATTCGCGAATGTTTCTCGCGCAGAGCGCAATACGTCGGCGATCTGTTCGGGATGAGTGAGGTGCGGATGGTGACCGGCGCCCTCGATCACGGTCACCGGGAATCCGGCCGCGCTGGTCACGGGGTCGTGCGAACCGGCCACGATCCGGATCGGCACCGGTATCCCGCCCAGCAGGTCGCGTGCGGCCGCCCGGCTCTCCGGCCGGCTCGCGGCGCGCAACGTCGCGAGAGTTCTCCGCGCCACCCCGGGCCGGCGCAGTGCCGCGACCGCGCTCTCGATCGCCGGGCCGTCGGGTACTTCGAGCAACCGGGCGAGCCGGGACGGGGAAAGGCGGCGGAGCAGGGTGGCGGTGAACGGCAGACGGAGCAGTCGCGACGCTCGCGGTTGCAGGAAGGCGGGGGCGATCAGGACGACCCCCGCCACCCGGTCGGGATGGGCGTGCGCGTAGCGCAGCGCCGGGAGACAGCCGAGCGAATGACCCACCAGTACCGGCCGTCCGGTGCTGTCGGCCAGGAGTTCGTCGAGGCGGAATTCGGCCGCGGCGACACCGGGGGCCGAGCGGCCCAGGCCCGGCAGGTCCACGGTCAGGGCGGTACCGCCGGTGCGCTCCCGGACCTCCCGCCATACCTCGCTGTCGGTGGGCAGTCCGTGCAGCAGGACGAAATCCGGTGTGCGGCGATCGCCCTCGGTCCACAGTCCCCGGTGAAATCCCGCGGACGGATGCGCGGTCGACGCACCGAATCGGCTGTTCACCAGGTGATCGGCCCAGTGCCGCAGCGCAGTCGCGGCGGGCGGCATATCGAGTCCGGCCGTCGCGGCGACCGCGTCGGCCGCCGAGGTGTCGTACCGGTCGTCGGCGATGAAGGCCAGCCGCTCCCGGTCGACACCGGTCACCCGGCGCGGCAGCAGCTCCACCAGCCGGGCCGGAACCGTGATGCGGGGGGCGCGCACCCCGAGGTGCGCGGCGAGCAGCCGGACCATTTCGGGTAGCGGCGGTGTGGCCGGATCGAGCACCGTATACGAGCGGCCCGCGGTCTCCGGCTGCCCGGGGAGCGCGCTCAGGAAGTCCACGAAGTAGTCGAGATCCACGATGGGCAGCAGGGTCCGGGCATTGCCCGGCAGCGCCGGCAGGCGGCCCTCCCACAGGTCGCGGACCAGTTCGGCCAAGCCGATGTACTGACCCGGGCCGATGACCGTGCTCGGATTGGCGACGGTCAGCGGGACCCCGGCCGCGGTGGCGCGTTCGCGCAGTATCGCGTCGCCCTCGAATTTCGATGCGCCGTAGGCGCCCACGCCGTAGTCGCTTTCGGCCGAGTCCGGCACCGTCACCCGGTACCCGGTGATGTGGACCAGCCGGCGCAAACCGGGGCGGCGCGCCGACCATTCGAGTATCCGCAGGGCGCCGTCGATATTGACGGCCCGGGCCCGGTCGGCCTCGAGAGCGAAGGCGAACAGGGCGGCGCAGTTGTACACGTCGCGTACGCCGTCCAGTCCGGCCGCGCCCAGCTCACCGAGGTCCGGATCGGTGATATCGCAGGCGTATACGGTCAGCCGGTCGTGCGCCACCCCCTCCGCGTCGAGGTAGCTCGTGAGCCGGTGCCCGGTTCCGGGGCGGACCGTGGCCGCCACGGTGTGCCCGGCGGTCAGCAGCCTGGCTACGAGTGCGCGGCCGATGAATCCGGCAGCGCCGAAGACCGTGGTGTCCGGTGCGTTCATATGCCTCTTCCTAACTAGACTGGTCTACATATTTTGTAGAGAGCCGAACGGAGCGCGAAAAGCGCTCCGTCAGAGCATTGTTCGTGCGACCCGCGCGACGCTGTCCAGTGGCGCGCGGCTGCGCTGCGCCTGTGCCAGAATGAGCCCGCCTTCGATGAGGGCCAGCAATGCCACCGCGAGATCATCGGCGTCGGACCGGCCGGCGGCCCGCAGGATGACCGATATCGCCCGGGTCCATCGCTCGTACACCTCGGCGCAGGCGCGCTGAACCGTATCGTTGTCGCCGGCCACCTCCAGCGCGACCGTGGCGATCGGGCAGCCGCGGGCCCACCCGGATTCCTCCAGCCGGTCGCTGAGCAAGGCGATCAGGCCGGTGATCGCGGCGGCCGGATCGGTGATATCGGCGTCCCGGATCGCCGCCTCGATCGAGTCCGTGGACCGGATGACCGCGGCCGCGACCAGTTCGTCCTTCCCGCCGGGGAAGTGGAAGTACAGCGAACCGCGCGGGGTATCGCTATCGGCCAGAATCTGATTCAGGCCGGTGCCGAAATAGCCGCGGCGTTCGATCGACGCCCGGGTGGCTTCGATCATCCGCTGCCTGGTTTCGGCTCCCTTCGTGCTCATGGAGAAAAAGTAGACCGGTCATCATATTAAGTCAAGGGGTGGCGCCCGGACGGGAATTTCAGGCGCGGGAACGAGCGGTTTTATTGCGGTACATGGCGGCATCGGCGGCCTGCATGGCCTCGTCCACCTCGGTGGGCGCGTCCGCGAGATACACCGTGCCGATACTCGCGCCGACGCGGATCGTCTGCCGCCGGACCGTCATCGGGGCGGTGAGCACCGCGGACAATTCCTCGCGCAGCGCGGTGAGCCGGTCGGTTCCGATGCACTGTTCGATCATCACGATGAACTCGTCACCGCCGAGTCGCGCGGCGATCCCGCCGGCCGCCTCGACCACGCGGCGCAGCCGGGCGCTCACGGTGCGGAGTACCTCGTCGCCGGCCGAATGGCCCCACCGGTCGTTCACCTCCTTGAACCCGTCCAGGTCGAGATAGGCCACACCCACCGGTGGGCGCGCCGCCGCCAGCCGGTCGAAGAAATGGCCGCGATTGGGCAGGCCGGTGAGTTCGTCGTGATTGGCGTCGTGCCACAGGCGCGCGGCCAGCTCGCGGCGTTCGGTGACATCCACCGCGACGCCGATCAGGAACAGCACCGCGCCGCCCCGATCGCGAACCGCCGACATGGACAGATCGATCCCGGCGGTCGAACCGTCCCGGCGCCGGTGGTCGATCTCCAGGCGGAACCGGTCGATACTGCCGGTGAGCAAATGGGTCATCCGGGTATAGGCGGCACCGATATTGGCCGCGCCGATCAGTTCGATCACCGTGCGGCCCGGCATCTGCTCGACGTCGAGGCCGAGCATATCGGCGAACGCGGTATTCGCGTCGAGCACCCGGCCCCGGGTGTCGACCGTCCCGATACCGACCGAGGCGCCGGCGAATACGGCCGAGAAACGGGCCTCGGACAGTTCGCGCCGCCGATCGGCCTCCTGGGCCGCGGCCAGCGCCGCGGCCAGCGTGATCTCCTGCTCCTGCAATGCCGCCGACCGCAGCGCCTCGGTGTATCCGGTGGCGAACTCGGCGGCGACCAGGACGGCCCGGTCGCCGACAGCGTCCGCCGCGGCACCCTCGCGCCGGATGTGATCGGCCAAGGGCCCCAGGATGACCGGCAGAGTGCGGCCCGCGACCCGGGGATCCCGATAGTTCACCGCGACCAGTGCCGCGGCCGCCGACCGGGCGGTCTCGGGCGGCCGATGACCGCGCAGGGCGTCGAGCAGCGTCGTGATGAGCTCGGCGAGCAGGTCCTCGATCCGGTCCCGGGTCAGCGTCGGGGCCACCGTCCCGTCCAGGGCGTCCGCCCAACCCGCGGCCAGCTCCCGTGCGCTCACCCCGATCCCCTACCGCGCCGCAGTCGTCAGGCCTTGCACGCCACACCGGCCAAACCGAGTGATCTGCCGGGTGCCTCGTGCCGGTCGCGCTCCGATTCCGGCCGCCACAGCGGTAGTTCGACCACACCCGGTTCCACGAGATCCCAGCCGTCGAACATCGCGGTGATGGCGGCGCGGGAGCGGAACTGGATTCCGACCTGGTTACCGGTGGCCGAGGATTCGTGCAGCCGTTCGGCGTCGTCGGGACGAAGGGCCGAGGTCAGATGGGAGATTGCCACATGGCTGCCCGCGGCCACCGCCTGCCGCAGCGCCGTGACCCGCGCCGCCGGCCGATCGTCGTCGGTCAGTAGATGCAGGACCGCGAAGAGCAGGATCCCGATGGGCCGGTCGAAATCGAGCAGGCCCGTCGCGCGCACGCGGCGCAGCAGTTCCGCCGGATCGCGCAGATCCGCCTCGAGCGCGCCGCAGTGCCGGTCGCCCACCAGGATCGCGCGGGAATGCGCGACCGCGATCGGATCGATATCCACGTACAGGACCCGGGCCCGCGGGTCGCGCTCCCGCACGATCTCGTGCACATTGCCGGCCGTCGGGATTCCGGAGCCGATATCGAGGAACTGGGTGATCCCGCGGTCCATGAGGAACCGCACCGACCGCCGCAGGAACGCCCGGTTGCTCAGCGCCAGCCGCGGCAGATCCGGAACCAGGCGGCTGCCGCGCTGTGCCGCCATCCGGTCGACCTCGAAATTATGCGACCCGCCCAGGAGCGCGTCGTACATCCGCGCCGGGCTCGGCTGGGTCATATCCACACCCTCGGGCGCCCATGCCGGCCTGTCCATCTCGTCCCCTCTGCGCTCGGGGTCCGCACGCCGGCGGTCGCGGGAGACGAGCCGGGCCGTGTGCGGGAAACTCCCACGCCGCGCCGCGGATCAGTCCGCCGTGCCGCGTTCGCCGCCGGACGGCCCCGGACGACGCTGAGCGAATACTAACCGCTGCCGGGAGCGGGTGGCGGGCCGCCGGTACCGGGAGAGGGGCCGGTGCGGCTACCCGATGCCGGGCACGACCCCGCGCGGCCGGATCAACGGCAGATCGTTGTAGGTGGCGATACCGGGTTCCGCGGCCACCACCGCGGGGATCGCGTTGATCACCGGCATCGCGGTCATGATGTGCCCGAGGGTCATGAAATCGGCGATGGTCTCGGCCTGGAAATCCGGGGGCGGCAGGAAACTCACGATGTTCTTGACCGTGGGGCGGCCGTCCACCTGCAGCACCCAGCCGTCCTGGTCGATCTTCCAGTCGGGTTCCAGGGTCTGGCCCTTGCGCCAGCGCACCGTCAGTTCCACCAGGGTCCGGCCTTCGACCAGTCCCTTCCAGGAGGCGTAGACACCCGCGACCCCGCCCGCCGGGATGGTCCAGGATCCGAGATCCAGATCGGCGGTGGTCTGCGCGAATTCGGCATCGCAGCGCACCTCGTCGAGTTCCACCCCGAGGGCGTCGGCGATGAGGCGGACCGCCTCACCGAAGACGGCGGTGCCCTCGGCCGCCATCTCGGGCAGGTCGGGCCGGTCGATCGGTTCGCCGAATCCTACCGGCCGTTCGGTGGCGGGGGAATCGTAGAAGGTGGTGTCGGCGGCTTCGCTCACGGTGACCTTGTCGACCCGGTCGCAGATCCCCGCCGACACGATGGCCAGCAGGTTGACGAATCCGGGGCTGATACCGGAGCCGAAGATGGTGGATCCGCCCTCCCGGCAGGCCGCGGCGATCCGGTCCCGGCCGGGCCCCTGACGGTGGCCGGTGATGAACGACGCGCTGGACACCACATCGACGCCCGCGGCCAGGATGCGGACCAGTTCGTCGACGTCGATCCACATCGGGTTGTAGACCACGCAGTCGGGCTTCAGGGCCAGGAGCGCGTCGATATCGTCGGTCGCGGTGAGGCCCAGAGGGTCCAGACCGCACAGTTCTCCGATATCGCGGCCGGCCTTGTCCGCCGACCAGGCGTAGCAGCCGACGAGTTCCAGTGTCGGGTTCGCGACGATCGCGCGTACCGAACTCTTACCGACATTGCCGGTCGTCCATTGGACGATCCGGTAGCGACGATCCTTGGGCACGCGCTCAGCATAGGGCGGCGGCCGGTGTTCCGGAATGAAAACCCGCAATTTCGGAGAATCGCATTCTCGGCCGGTCCGCCGATGCGGCGGACTGTATCGGCCGGGTGGCGCGCCGCCGGGTGCTGAGGTTTGCGTCACAGTCGCGGGGGGTGGGAGGCGCAGGCGCGCACGATGGTTCGGCGGGAGCCGCGGCGGCCGGGGTGCGGGAGGCGGCTCGGCGGGCGATTGCGTTGGCGACCAATATTGTTCACCTGTTCGTCGCGGCTCCGTAGCCGCACGGAAACCGCTGATCGGATCGGCCGCCCAGGGCGCACGGTGAAACCGCGTGAACGCGTTGACTTCCGTGATCTGCTGTCATGTGCCGGTCATGGCACGGTAATATCAAAGTATTCGCCGTCGGCGTGTTACGGCGAGTTCGCCCGATCGAAGGTTGGTGAGGCCATCCATGTCGGTATCGATGTTCGACGAGACCCTGCCGCGTGGAGAGCGAGACGGGGTGGGACTGAGAGTCGGCGCGATCATCGATCGGGGAGGGGAGATCCTGCTGCTGGAGCTACCCAGCACCGGGCCCATTCGTCCCACGCGGAAATTGCCCGGCGCCACCGTCGAATCCGGTGAATCGGTGACCGGCGCGCTCACGCGCGGCGTCTTCGAGGAGACCGGTCTCACGGTGACCGATATCCGCCACCACATCGGCGACTTCGACTATCTGTCGCCGCAGGGCAAACCGGTGCGGCGGTTGCATTTCGCGGTCGAGGTCGCGGCCCACGGTCCGGTGGTGCTGAGCGCGCACGCGCGCTATATCTGGGCTCCGCTCGTAGGGAAGGATCTGTCGGTGACCTCCTCGATCCAGAAGATCCTCGACACCTACCGGGAGCTGGCCTACCCCTGATCCCGGGCCCGGGCGAAACTCTCCCGGGTCACCGCGGCCGACTCGTTGTGGACCAGCAGCCCGGAGGCGCCGGCCGGGGTGTAGG
>NZ_JBSFRU010000114.1:0-16897 GCF_053589395.1 Nocardia sp. NPDC003345 | reverse complement strand
CCCGGCGAGCTTCTTACCGAAGCCCACCGCCGCACGGCCGGCGACCCCGAGGGGAATCTTGGCCAACTTCGCATTGCGGGACATGGGCCGGCGCACGATCTCAGACACTCCCCCATCATGGCCGACGAAGCGGCGGGTCTGCCACGGAAAAGCGAAGAGATTTACCACCGCCCCGGCGAGTGTGAGTGTCATCACAACACCCCGATCGGCGTACTCGCCAGGCATCCGCAGCGGATATGCGGGAGCCAGGGACGGCGGCTCAGGTGGCGGGTATCGAGATCGAGTTCGAGGGTCCGGTTCAGCGTTTCCGGCGGACGACCGGGTTCACAGGCGACGATGGTCTCCAGTTCACCCAGCGCCAGGGCGGCCACGGCGGCGATTCCGGCCGGGCTGGCGTGGCCCATCCGGCCCAGCAGTTGCGCGGCCAGCCGCGGCCATTCGGCGTCGTGGTCGCAGCGGGTGAGATCGGCGCAGCGCAGGCAACTCGTACGTCCGGGCAGCACCAGCGGCCCCACCAGTCCCTTCCCGTCCCGCAAGCGGACGACCAGGTGGGCGGTGCCCGCATGAGACAGTTCACGCACGAGCCGCGGATCGGGGATGAAGGCGTCCGCCAGCACCACCAGATCGGCGGCGATCTCGCGCTCCCCGGGGCGGCCGCGTGAGCGGGCGGCACGGATGCCGAGCTCACGCAGACCCGCGGCTATCGCCTCCGCCAGCGGACCCACTCCGTGCACCCGGATGGAGCGCACCCGCCCGGCCGGTGCGGGCGGATGGACGAGCAGGCCCGCGGCGTCGATCGCCTCGAACAGGGCGGTGGCCTGCCGCGGTTGCAGGCCCAGCACCCTGGCCTGCCAGATCACCTGTGGCCGGCTGTTGAGGCCGTCGAGCAGGCGCAGGAAACCGAGTACCTGCGGGGTCTCGAGGCCCGGCGCCTCGCACAGGACCGCGCTGTCGGGATCCCAGCCGAGCTGCACCTGACCGGTGGACCGCACCAGGATCGGCACCCGGGGGTGCAGGAGTGGCCCGCGGGGCCGAAGGGTCGTCGTCATAGGGGCAGTATGCGAGCGCCATCACGCGGCACCGGCCCCGGAAAACAGAGTTGTCCACAGCCATCGAGCCTGTGGACAACTCCATAATCGCAGTTCAGTGGCTATCCGGCGACCATCCGCCGCAACACCTCCGAACTCGCGCGCAATCGCGTGCCCGCCGCGCGCTACTTCCGGCCGGTGTCCGGATCGTCCGGCGCCGAATCCGGCCCGTCGCTCTCCGGCTCCGCGTCGGTTTCGGCAGCGGACGCCGATGCGGCCTCGGCGCGCTCGGCGGCCTCGGTGGCGGCGAGCTGGGCCAGCGGATCGTCGAAGGCCCCGGTTCCGCCACCGATCACCGAATCGATGAAGGCGGCGGGGGTGTCCAGATCCGAGGCATCGGGCAGCAGATCCGGGTGTGCCCATACTCCGTCACGCGCGGCCATCCCGGCGTCGTCGGTCAACCGCTGCCACAGGGTGGCCGCCTCGCGGAGTTTGCGCGGACGCAGTTCCAGGCCGACGAGGGTCGCGAAGGTCTGCTCCGCCGGGCCGCCGGTGGCGCGACGGCGGCGCAGCGTCTCCGCCAGCGCGCCCGCCCCGGGCAGCCGGTCGCCGACGGCGGCCGCCACGACCACCTGCACCCAGCCCTCGATGAGCGCCAGCAGGGTCTCCAGCCGCTCCAGCGCCTGCTTCTGCTCGGGCGTGGTCTGCGGTTCGAAGCTGCCCTGGGACAGGATCTCCTCGAGCTTGGACGGATCGGTGAGCGCGGAGGGGTCCAGGTTACGAGCGGTTTCCTCCAGCGCCGAGAAATCCATGGTGATACCGCGCGCGTAATCCTCCACCGCGCCCAGCACCTGCTGGCGCAGCCACGGTACGTGCACGAAGAGGCGCTGATGGGCCACCTCACGGGCGGCGAGGAACACCAGGATCTCGCTCTCCGGCTGCTCCAGCCCCTCGGAGAACTCCGAGATCGCGGTGGGCAGCAGGGCCGCGGTACCGGCCGGGCCGAGCGGCAGGCCGATATCGGTACCGGTCAGCACCTCCTTGGCCAGCTGGCCCAGCGCCTGACCGAGCTGGGAGCCGAACGCCAGACCACCCATCTGACCCAGCATCCCCATCATCGGACCGGCCATATCCCGGGCCTCTTCCGGGAGCCCGGCGGTCCACATGCCGGAGATCTGCTGGGCCACCGGATCGCAGAGCCGCTGCCAGGTGGGCAGTGTTTTCTCGATCCAGTCGTTGGCCGTCCAGGCGACGGTGCTCGTCGCACCGGCGGGGAAGGTGGTCGCGTCGTCGAGCCAGAGTTCGGCGAGATGGCCCGCGTCGGCCACGGCCGCGGCGCTGCCACTGGACACCGGCGGCACGGTGGCGCCCAGCTGCTGACGCGCCAGCCGCTTGGCCACGTCGTAGTTGACCGGACCGCTGCCACCACCGGTCACGCCCTGACCCATGCCGCTGAGCATCTGTCCCAGCGAGGTGAGCATCTGCCCGAGCGAGGCCGGGTCGAACCCGGCGCCGCCGAAGCCGAACGGATCGTTACCGCCGCCACCCGGTTTGTCGCCGCGACTGCGGTCGTCGTCGTCGCCTCCTTGCGAGAATCCGAACGGGAGATCGCTCATTCCGCCTCACCCGCCGGTTTCGCGTCCGGGCGGTATCCGGTGAGCGCGCACGAACCGGCTCGGCCGGTCGGCGCTTCGAGAAGCTGCATGTAGTCCATAGTAGGCGCGACGAACCGGCCGGTCCGCCGCAGCGGCGCGGCTTCGCGACGGGCGAACAAACCCGCTCCGGCGGGGCCGCGGACCGGGAGCCTCATTCCGGTTTCGCGGGCTCTCCCGCCGCGACCCACGACTCCACGATCGTGCGAGCGATCGATACCGCCCCGGGCAAGAGCAGGCGCGGACCGCCGGTATCCCCCTGCTCGGGCCGGGTCCGCCAGGCTCCGGCCGCGAGGGCCTCGCGTACCTCGGCGCGGCTGAACCAATGCGCCTCCGCGATCTCGCCGTCGCTGAAGACCAGCGGCTGCCCCGGATCTGCCAGGGCACAGAACCCGAGCATCAGCGAACGCGGGAAGGGCCACGGCTGGCTGCCCAGATACTGGATATCGGTGACGTCGAGCCCGACCTCCTCGCGCATCTCCCGTTCGACACAGCGTTCCAGGGATTCACCCGCCTCCACGAACCCGGCCAGCAACGAGAACATCGTCTCCGGCCAGCTCTGCTGCCGGCCCAGCAGCACCCGGTCGTCGCCGTCGTGGATCAGGCAGATGACCGCGGGGTCGGTACGCGGGAAATCTTCCCGGCCGTCCTCGGCGATCCGGGACCAGCCGCCCTTCGCGGGACGGGTGGGGCTGCCGTCGGCACCGTGGAACGCGGCCGAGGAGTGCCAGTTGATCAGGGCGAGGGCCGCAGACAGCACTCCGGCGGTGAAATCGTCGATCGCGGTATCGGCGAGGCGCCGCAGATCCCGCAGCGAGCCGGTGAGTTCGATATCACGGACCGCCCACAGGTGTACGCCCGCGTCGACGCCGAGGAATACCGCGTCCGGGCTGGGTTCGGCGGCGAGATCGAGGGCCCGATCCCAGATCAGCGCCCCCTCTTCGTAGCGCACCGCGCCACCCCGGCCGACCCGGAGCAGCCGGGCGGTGGGCCAGCCTTCCTTCAGCGCGCGCTCGTCGGAGCGTAGGTGGTCGGCGCGATCGAGTGCTGATCGAGAGAGCAGAGGGAGTTGATTGAGCTGGAATGACGCCACGCCTCCGAGCGTAACGCGGCCGCTCGAGCGCGGTCGCCGGGTCAGCGGGCCCGGCGGATGTAGAGCAGTTTGTCGCCGGATTCCAGGGCGTCGGCCTCCGATTCGCCGACCCGGATCAGCTCCCCGGCACGCACCACGCCCAGCACGATATCGCTGAGATGACGCGGCGAACCGCCCACCTCGCCGGGCTCGACCTCACGTTCGGCGACGGCGAAACCGTGTTCGGGCGTGAGGAGATCCTCCATCATCTCCACCACGCTGGGGGTCGTGGTGGCGATACCGAGCAGCCGCCCGGTGGTCTCCGAGGACACCACCACCGAATCGGCGCCGGACTGCCGCAGCAGATGAGTGTTCTCCGATTCCCGGATGGAGGCGACGATCTTGGCCTTCTTGGTGAGTTCGCGCGCGGTCAGGGTGACCAGGACCGCGGTGTCGTCCCGGTTGGTGGCGACAATGACCGAGGTCGCGTTCTGCACGCCCGCCAGCCGCAGTACATCCGACTGGGTCGCGGATCCGTGCACGGTGACCAGGCCGGCGGTGGACGCGGCTTCCAGGCTCACCGCGTCGGTGTCGACGACCACGATATCGGCGGGCGCGACGCCGTCGCCGAGCATGGCGTCGATAGCGGTGCGGCCCTTGGTGCCGTAGCCGACCACGACGGTGTGATTACGCACGGTGCGCCTCCAACGCTGGATCTTCAAGGCCTGGCGGGAACGTTCGGTGAGCACGGCCAGGGTGGTGCCGACCAGGACGATGAGGAACAGCACGCGCAACGGGGTGATGACGAAGATGTTCACCAGGCGTGCCGACGGGGTGACCGGGGCGATATCGCCGTACCCGGTGGTGGACAGGGACACCGTCGCGTAATAGAAGGCGTCCAGCAGGGTCACCGAATCGTCGGCGTTGTCGCGGTAGCCGTCGCGGCCGAGATAGACGACCAGCGCAGCCAGGCACAGCAGCCCGATCGCGAACAGGACCCGCCGCCACAGCGAGATCCACGGACTACTCTGCGCCTCCGGGATACGCAGCAGACCGACCAGCGCGAAATCGGGCCGGTCCGCCCCCGCCCCCAGCCGCGCCCGTCCGCCGAGTTGCGCGAAACGCGAATTCACCGGCGATTCCATCGACCGCCCCGGGCTTTACGCCGCTGCACTGCTGTCAGTCCCTCCGACACAGCTCGGGAGCCTACCCGCTGGTCCGGCGGAACGCCGGGCGCGTGTCCGGCGGGGATCTCTAGGGTGGGGTCATGGCAGATCTCTCGCCCTCGGTTACTCCCGATTCCGGCCGCGTTCCCGCGTTGCGCCTGGCCGCGCTGCTCCTGGGAGCCGGGGTCATGCATTTCGTCGCACCGAAGTTCTTCGATGCGATCGTTCCACCGCGGTTGCCGGGTAAGGCCCGGTCCTACACATACTGGTCCGGGGTCGCCGAAATCGGTGTCGGTACAGCGCTGCTGGTGCCGCGGACCCGCCCGCTCGCCGGCCGGCTGGCCGCGCTGCTGTTCGTCGCGGTGTTCCCGGCCAATATCCAGCTGGTGGTGGATTCGCTGCGCGACCCGCGGACCCCGCGGCTGCTGACGGCGGCCTCGATACTGCGGCTGCCGTTGCAGCTGCCGATGATCACCCAGGCGCTCACGGTGAGCCGCTCGAACCCACCGCGCTGAGCGGTCCGGCCTACCGGCCGGGCGCTTCGTCCGGTCCTGCGCGGTCCGGCGCGGTGGTGTCGGTGAGCAGGGCCGCGAGTTCCGCCGGCCCCGGCAGCCCGCGCGGCGATACGGTCCGGCCGGTCCGGACGTAATGGAAGGCCGCGCCGACCCGCCCGAGAATCCGGTCCTCGGATTCGCCCGTGCGGGCCGCCAGCAACCGGGCCCAGGCCAGCCGGTAGACCGCCAGCTGCACCGCCACCGCGGGTTCCTCCGCCGGACGGGGTTCGGCGCCGGTTTTCCAGTCGACGATCGTCCAGCGGCCATCCGGTTCGGCGAAGACCGCGTCCATCCGGCCCCGGATCACCACTCCGGCGAGGGTTGTCTCGAACGGCACCTCGATCTCCACCGGCCGGCGCGCGGACCACGGTGAGGACAGGAACGCCTCCTGCATCCGGGCCATTTCGGCGTCGGCCGCGGCCCCGGAATCGGCCGCGCCGGGCAGATCGTCCAGGCCGGGCAGCTGATCGGTGGCGAACCAGCGCTGCACCCAGGCGTGGAACGCGGTTCCGCGGCGCGCGAGCGGGTTGGGCGGATACGGCAGTGGACGGCGCAACCGCGCGGCGAGGCGGTGCGGGTCGGCCCGCATCTCCACCAGCGCCGTGGCCGGCAGCTGGGCGGGGAGTTCCACCTCGGTGGCCGCCGCCGCGCCGGCCCGATACTCGGCGAGCAGTGCGTCGACATCGGCCGTCCAGCCGTCGGGATCGTCGGCGTCGTCCTCGGAGCCCGGATCGGCGGTTCCGGCGGCGAGACCGGCCAGGGCGGTGTGTACCAGCGCCGCACCCGCTTCGATATCCGCGCGGCGCGCACCCAGCGGATCGCCGGGCCAGGCCGCCGTGACCGGGGTGCCGGTGAGCGGGTTGGATTCGCCCGGCTCGGGGGCCTCTTCCCAGACCGCGGTTTCCACTCCGCTGCCGGGGAGCTCGGCGGCGGCCCGCACCTCCAGCAGGAATTCCGACGGGCCTTTCGGTTTGTCACCGGTTTCGGCCCAGTGGTGGGCCGAGACCAGCAGCACCCGTTCGGTCCGGGTGAGTGCCACGTAGAACAGCCGCCGGTCTTCGTCGAGGCGGCGGCGGGCCAGCGCCTCCTTGTGCGCGTTGAGCCCGCGTTGCAGGTCCGAGCGGTCGGTGAGGTCGCCGAGATCCAGGACAGGTACGCCGTCCGGCGAGTCCGCGGTGGCCCGGTCGCCGCGCAGCGAGGTCGGGAGTTCGGCCAGCGCGCCGAGCCAGGTGTTGGCGCCCCGGGTGGACGGGAACACATCGCGAGTGATGTGCGGTACCGCGACGACCTCCCATTCCAGCCCCTTGGCGGCGTGCACGGTCAGCACCTGGACCCGGTCCGGCGCGACCTCCACCTCCCCCGGTTCCAGTCCGTTCTCCACCGATTCGGCCGCAGCCAGAAACGCGAGCAGCCCGCCGAGAGTGGCCCCGGTATCGCCGGCGTATCCGGCGACCACCTCGGCGAAGGCGTCGAGATGTTCGCGCCCGGCCCCGGATCCGGCCGATGCCCGGCGCGCCTGTGTTTCGACCCCCACGCCGATCGTGCGCTCCACATCGGCGACCAGTTCGGTGAGTGGCTGCCCGGCCCGTTCCCGCAGCGCGGCCAGTTCCCGGCCCAGCACGGTGAGGCGGCGATGACCGGCAGCCGAATACCGGTCCGGCGGACCGGGGTCGGCGACGGCGTCGGCCAGGCCCGCGCGTTCGGCGGGTTCGGGCGCGACTTCGTGCAGTGCGGCGGCCAGCGCCGCGGCGTCGGTGATATCGGCGGCGGGTTCGTGCCCGATCGAGAGCTCCCGGGCCCGCCGGGCCAGCGCCGCGAGATCGGCCATGCCGAGCCGCCAGCGGGCGCCGGTGAGAATCCGGACGGCGGCGCTGCCGGCGGCGGGGTCGGCGATGAGACGCAGGGTGGCGACGATATCGGCGACCTCGGGGGTCGAGAGCAGACCGCCCAGGCCCACGATCTCCACCGGCAGGCCCTGGGCGCGCAGTTGTTCGGCGAGTTCGGCGGCGTCGGCGTTGCGCCGGATGAGGACCGCGGAAGTGGGCGGCGGCGCTCCGTTCTCGGCGGCGCGGTGCCATTGCGCCGCGACCCGTTCGGCGATCCAGCGTCGCTCGTCGGCGACCGTCGCGGTGAGCGCGAGTGCGACGACACCGGGTTCGGCCCCCGGGCGGGCCCGCAGCGGGTCCACCGTCACCCCGCCGCCGGACCGGGCGGCCGCGCGCAGCGGTTCGACGACCATATTGGCCAGCTCCAGCGCCTCCGGCGGATTACGCCAGCTGGTGAGCAGCGGCAGTATCGGCGCCGGGTCGCCGGGACCGCGCGGGAAATCGGTGGTGAACCGGGGCAGGTTGGCCGCCGACGCCCCGCGCCAGCCGTAGATGGACTGCATCGGATCGCCGACCGCGGTCACCGCCGGTGGCCGCGGATGGTTGCGGCGGGGCCCGGCGCGTTCGGCCGGATAACCGGCGCCGAACAGTGCCGACAGCAGGATCCGCTGCGCGTGACCGGTGTCCTGGTACTCGTCGAGCAGCACCAGCCGGAAACGTCCGCGTTCGGCGGCGGCCACTTCGGGATGTTCGGCGGCCAGCCGCGCCGCCAGCGACATCTGGGCGCCGAAATCCAGTGCCCCGCGCTGGTGCAGCGTTTCCCGTAACTGCCGGACCAGCGGGAGCAGCGCGACCCGTTCCCGCTGGGCCCGCAGCACCGCGAGCAGTTCCTTGGTCGGCCCGCCGCGCTGGCGTGGGCCGGGCGGCAGCGTATGCACGAGTTTTTCCAATTCGGTGTGGGCTTCGGCGAGTTGCTCGGGTTCCACCAGGTGTTCGGCGAGCTGCCCGGACAGCGCGAGCACCGCCTCGGTCACGGTGAGCGGCGACCGTTCGGTCTCGAGATCACCGTCCCAGCCGCGCACCACCTGGTGCGCGAGCTGCCACAGCTGGGTCTCGGTGAGCAGGGCCGCCGAGGGTTCCACCGGCAGCAGCAGTCCGTGTTCGCCGAGCAACCGTCCGGCGTAGGAGTGGTAGGTGCTGATCTCGGGTTCCGCCCCGGCCAGCACCGCGCGCAATTCTCCGGTCGGGTCGAGATCGCGTAGCAGCCGGGATCCGGCCAGGCGCGCGAGACGGGTCCGGATCCGGGCGGTGAGCTGCTGGGCGGCCTTGCGGGTGAAGGTGAGCCCGAGCACTTCCTCCGGGGTGACCAGCCGGTTGGCGACCATCCAGACGACCCGGGCGGCCATCGTCTCCGTCTTACCCGCACCCGCCCCCGCCACCACCAGCACCGGACCCGCGGGCGCGGCGATCACCGCTTCCTGTTCGGCGGTCGGCGGCGGCAGGCCGAGCGCCTCGGCCAATTGCCCCGGCGTGACCCGGGCGCTCACTCGTCGGTCACCTGACGCCCGGCGTCCTGCACCGGGCAGCTGTTCTTCACCGAACAGTGGCGGCAACCCTCGTTGCGGATGGCCAGGAAACCCGGGCCCTCGGTGGCCGCGGCGGCGTCGTGCACGGTCTCGCGCCAGGCTTCCAGTGCCTCGGAGTCCAGCGGCGACTGGACCCGTTCCTTGGCGACGCCGGTGGCCCCGGGGGCGGCCACGTAGACCAGCCGCGCGCCACCCGGTTCGGCGGTATCCGCACCGGCCTCGGCGTCCGGGCCGTCCTCGTGCAGCACGCCGGCGGCGGCCGCCACCTGATAGGTCGCGAGCTGGGCGTGCTGGGCCGCGTCCGCTTCGGTGACGGGGTTCTTGCCGGTTTTCACATCCACGATGACGAACCGGCCGTGCTCGTCGCGTTCCAGCCGGTCGATCCGGCCCCGGATCCGCACCTCCGGCGTGCCCGGCAGAACACAGTCGACGGGCACCTCGATACCGGCCTGGGTGAGTTCCCCGCGGGTGGTGCGCACCCAGGCCACGAAAGCGTCCAGCATGGCCTCGGTGCGGCGCAGTTCCTGCCGGGAATGCCAGCCCGCCTCCGGATCGATCGCCGGCCAGCTCCGGACCAGTTCGGCCCGTACCTCGTCGAGCGGGACCCGGCCGGCCAGCGCCTGCACGAGGGTGTGCACCAGGGTGCCCTTCACGGCGTAGGGGTTCTCGCCGTCGGAACCACCGTTACGTTCCAGCGCCCAGCGCAGCGGGCAGGTGCGCAGCAGTTCCACCGTCGAGGGCGACAACGCGATGGGACCGTCGTCGTCCCAGAGCGTTTCGCTGGAGCTGAGACCCGGCACGCCGTACCAGTCCTCGGGCGCCGTCCCGGGGATACCGGCCAGTGCCAGCCGGGCCAGCTGTTCGGCGGCTCGGCGGCGGCGCCGGTCGCCGGCACCGGGATCGCAGACGGCGGCCCGCAGTTCGGCGACCAGGGCGTGCAGGGCGAGCACCCGGCCGGGTTCGGCGACCGGCAGGGCCCCGGGCTCGCCGTCGCCGTCGCCACCGATCAGTTCGGACAGGAAGCGCGACGGCACCAGATCGCGTTCCCCGGTCACCGATTCCACCGCCGTGACCAGCAACGACCGCCGCGCCCGGCTACAGGCCACGAACAGCAGGCGGCGCTCCTCGGCCAGGATCGGCGCCGAACGGCTCACCCGCTCGGTGATGCCGGCGATATCGTCGACCAGGGTCTCGGTATGCAGCAGTGTGCCCCGGGGCCTCGGATCGGGCCAGATCCCCTCCTGGACCCCGGCCACCGCGACGATCTCCCACTCCCGGCCCGCCGCGGCATGGGCACTGAGCAGATCCACCGCCTCCTCCCGGCGAGCCGGAGCAGCCCGGTCCTGGGCGATCTGCTGGCGCTCGAGATATTCGACGAAACCTTCGATGGTCGCCCCGGGCAGCCGGTCGGTGTACGCGGCGGCGGCATCGAACAGCGCGACCGCCGCGTCCAGATCCCGATCGGCCTGCACCCCGGCCGCGCCGCCGCGTTCGGACTGCGTCAGCCAGCGTTTCTCCAGCCGTGAGCCGGTCCACAACGCCCACAGCACATCCTCGAGCGCACCACCGTCGCGCCGCACCCGGCGGGCCCGCTCCAGGGCACGGGTCGCCCGGTTCAGGGGCGCGAGTTCCACTTCGGTGAGCCCGGCCAGGATTCGTTCGTCACCGGAACCGAGCAGCAGGTCGCGCAGGAATTGCACGGACGGCCGATCGGCGACGGGCGGCTGCTCCGTATCCGAGCCGGTACCGCACGGCCCCGCGCTCTCGGGGTCCACGGCTGCGGAGTCGCGCGGCCGATCATCGCCGGCCCGGTCGCCTTCGGCCGGGTCGAGGTGTGGCGGTTCGGCCGCCCCGGGCGACTTCTCGGAGGCCGTCCTCGTATCGACCGGGTCGCCTCCGGGCCGGGCACCCGCGGCGCCGGGGGGCACCGGATCTGCGGTGTCGCCAAGAATTGCCGCCCCGGACTCGGGCGGTGCGTCGGAGCCGGGGCCCGGAGCATCGGCTTCGAGCGGGCCGGCGGTCTCGCCCGGTGCCGTCGCCGCGGACCCGGCCGGTGGTTCGGAGACGAGCGGGCCGGGCCGGTCCAGGGCCGGGTCGGGTGGGAGATCGTCCTCGTCCGCGGGTTCCGGAGGCAATCCCTCCCACGGGTCCCTATCCGGATGTTCCCGGTCCAGCCCGAACCAGTCGGCGTCCGCGGCGAGCCGGACGGCTTCGGCGAACGGCTCACGCGGTGTATCGGCCGTGGGTGATCCGGCCACGGCCTCGGGGTCCGGGAACGCTGGTTCGTCGGGCTGTGGTTCCGCGGGTGGTGGTTCCGCGGTGGTGACCGGTTGCGGCGAGGGGGGTGCGGCGCGTGCGAGTTCCACCGTGGTGCGGCGGATCCCGCGGCGCAACCGGCGCAGACCGATCTGGTCGGCGCCGCCGAGCGGGCCGGACAGCAGGTCCAGCGCCTCGTCCGGGCCGAACAGCGATTCGGTCGAACCGCTACCCCGGCGGGTGGCCTCGCTCGCGAGCACCGCGCGCAGCGCGAGCAGCATCCAGGCGGCACCGCGCCGGCGGGCCAGCGGTGTATCGGGTACCGGCCGGTGTACCGGCACCCCGGCCGCCAGCAGCGCGCGCCGCAGCGGCGGCAGCAACAGCGGTACCGAGCGCACGACCACCGCCATCCGTGACCACGGGACACCTTCGGTGAGATGCGCGCGGCGCAGATGGTCGGCGATGAGGGAGGCCTCTTTGGCCGGGCTGCCCAGCACCCGCACCCGCACCTCCGCGGCCGGGATCGGGTTCCCGGCCGGGCCTGGGTTCTCGCCGCGTTCGTCCGGGCCGAGATCGGCGAGAGTGGTGCGGTGCGCGGCGCTGCCGGGCAGGCGGGCGGCGATCCGCGCGGCCGCGGTGTGCACCGCGGGTGCGCTGCGATGGTTGTGATGCAGCACCACCCGCCGCGCGGCCGGGACCTCGAGATCGGTGAGGAACCGGGAATCCGCGCCACGGAAGGTGTAGACGGCCTGGTCCGGGTCACCGGCGACCACCGTGGTGCCCGCCCCCGCCGCGAGCACCCGGACCAGCAGCGCCGCCTGCGGGTCCAGATGCTGCGCGTCGTCGACGAGCAGACAGCGCAGCCGGGCGCGTTCGGCCGCCAGCAGTTCTGCGTCGGCGGCCAGCGCGTCCAGCGCCGCCCCGACCAGTTCGGCCGCGTTCAGCGCCGGTGCCGACGCCTCGGGCGCCGCGACCCCCACCGACCAGCGCAGCAGCATGGCCTGTTCGTAGCGGGCGGCGAACCGGCCGGCCGCCACCCAGTCCTCCCTGTCCCGGCGCCGGCCCAGATCCACCAGGTCCTCCGGGCCGAGCCCGCGTTCGGTGGCACGCAACATGAGATCGCGCAGTTCGTCGGCGAACCCGGCCAGTCCGAGCGCGGGTTGCAGGCGGCGCGGCCAGAGACCGGTGGCGCCCGCCGCGATATCGGTGAGGTCGCCGTGCAGCATCTCCCGCAGCACCGCGTCCTGTTCGGCGCCGGTCAGCAGCCGGGGCGGCGGGTTTCCGTGCCGGGCGGCCTGACGGCGCAGGATCCCGAAGGCATAGGAGTGGATGGTGCGGGCCAGCGGGTCCCGGGTCGCACCCGGGAAGCCGCCCGGGTGAACAGCCGCCGCACCCGGTTCGCCGGATTCCGGTTTCTCCGGGTCCGGATCGGCGGAATCCGGCCCGGCGAGCGCGAAGAGCCCGGTATCGGGGGCCGGGGAGTCCGCACCGGACCCGCCCGGCGCGTCACCGCCGAACCCCGGCGCGCAGACGTCCCAGTGCGCCAGCCGCTCGGTGAGCGCGTCACGCGCGGCGGCGGCCGCCTGTTTGGAATGGGTGAGCAGCAGGATCGATTCCGGATCGGCGCCACCGGCGATCCGGGCGGCGGCCACATCCACCAGCAGGGCGGTCTTACCGGTACCGGGACCCCCCAGCACCCGCCACACCCGGCCGGTCCGGGGTTGCGCGGCGGTAGCGGGCGGATCGGGTGCGAAGAGCGCGCGAAGACCGGCGCCCCAGGTCCGAGCCCGGGGAGCCGATGTCTTCCGGCGCACCAGCCGCACCGGCCTATCCGAACGCACCACGAGGGCTATTGCAACAGACGGGGCCGACACCGCGCCGGACCCACCCGCGCTGCGGGTGTCCGGCCCAGCGATGAGAATGTCACTGTGTCCACACTGCATGTTCACCGTTTCGGCCCGGCGACCGGGCCGGTGGTCCTGGCCCTGCACGGTCTCACCGGTCACGGCGGGCGCTGGGCGGCGCTGGCCGAGGAGTTGCTGCCCGACGTCCGGGTGCTGGCTCCGGACCTGCGCGGACACGGCCGGTCGAGCGCGCTGCCGCCGTGGGACTTCGAAACCGTGGTCGCGGACCTGGTGTCGGTGGTCACCGCCGAGACCGCGGACCCGGTGCTGGTGGTGGCGCATTCCTTCGGCGGCGCGTGCGCCCTGCATCTGGCCCACCGGCATCCCGGGCTGGTCCGGGGCCTGGTGCTATTGGACCCGGCGGTCGCACTCGACCCGCACTGGCTGGCCGGGATCGCGACGGCCACCCTCGGCTCTCCCGACTACACCGATGTCGAGGAAGCGCGGATGGACAAACTCGCGACCGGCTGGGGCGCGGCCGCACCCGGGCTGCTGCAGGCCGAACTGGACGACCATCTGGTCCCCACCGCGAACGGGCGGGTCGGCTGGCGAGTCGATACCGCAGCCCTGATCGCCTACTGGGGTCAGCTGGCCCGGGAGGCGGTTCTGCCGGAGCCCGGCCTGCCGACCGTGGTGGTGCGGGCCACGAAGGTGGACCCGCCGTTCGTGACCCCGGAGTTGCGTACCGCCCTGTCCGCCCGGCTCGGCGCGCACCTGACCGTGCACGAATGGGATTGCGACCATATGGTGTCGCAGGTCCTGCCCGCGGAGACCGCGGCACTGATCCGCGCGGCGCTGTAGGGGACGCGATGCCGACCAGTGACGAGCAGATAGAACGGGTCCGTGATCTGGTCGCGTCCATCCCGCCGGGGCGGGTCGCGACCTACGGCGATATCGCCGCGGCGGCCGGGCTGTCGACACCGCGCACGGTGGGCTGGATCATGCGCACCGACGCCGGCGATCTGCCCTGGCATCGGGTCATCGGCGCGTCCGGCCGGCCCGCGGCCCATCTCACCGAGCGGCAGTTGCGCCTGCTCGCCGCCGAGGGCGTCGCGGTGACCGACGGCCGGGTGCACCTGCGCACCGCGCGGCACCGCTTCCCCTGACCCGCACCGCACCGCCACCCGGCCGGGTCGTCCCAGACGGCGAATAGCATGGACGCATGCCGAATTCTGCACCGGCCCCCGATGTGATCGTGCTGGCCGGTGGCCGGGCCAGCCGGATGGGCGGTGTCGACAAACCGGGCCTGATCGTGGGCGGGCGTTCCATGCTGGACACCGCGCTGGCCGCGGTGTCGGCGCTGGGACGCACCGTCGTGGTGGGCCCGCCGCGACCGGAGCTCGCCGCCGGAGTGCTGCAGACCCGGGAACCCGAACCGGGGTCGGGCCCGGTGGCGGCCGTGGCCGCCGGACTGGCCGCCCTGGGTGATCCGGCGCCCCAGGTGGTGATCCTCGCCGCGGACCTGCCGTTCCTCACCGATACCGCCGTCGCCGAATTACTCCGGCGCTCCGGCGCGGTGGACGCGGTATTCGCCGCCGACGCGTCCGGGCGGCCCCAATACCTGATCGGCGTCTGGCGGACCGGACCGCTGGCCGCACGGCTGCGGGCGCTCGACAGCGTCGTGAACCAGCCGATGAAGGCGCTGGTGCCCGCCAGCAGCGCCATCGTGCCCTTGGCGGGCGTCGACGATTGCGATACGCCCGGCGAGGTCGACGCCGCCCGCGCGACACTGGATCCCGTCGCGGCCGCACCGGCCCCGCTGGAGCTGGCACGGGCCCGGGAGGTACTTCGCACCGGGCTGTCCCGGCTGGCCGACCGGCACGCCGAACTCCGTACCGCCCCGGGCGCGGCCCTGGCCACCCCGCTCACCGCGGCCGAGGCACTGCCCCGATTCGACGTCTCGGCGATGGACGGTTATGCCGTCGCCGGAGAGGGTCCGTGGGAGCTGCGCGCCGATATCGGTTTCGCCGGTGGCCGGCGCGCGGACGGCCTGCGTACCGGTGAGGCGGTCCGGATCGCCACCGGCGCACAGGTCCCCGAGGGCACCACCCGGGTACTGCGCGACGAATTCGCCGGTACGGGCGCGGACCGGTTGCTGCACCGCCTCCCGGATTCGCCGGTGCGTTCCGATATCCGCCGGCGCGGCGAGGACCGCACCGTCGGTGACGAAATCGCCGGAGCCGGCACCCCGGTGACCCCGGCGCTGGTCTCGGCCGCCGCCGCGGTGGAGGTCGGGGCGGGCCGGGTACGCGGGCCGGTCCGGGCCCGGATCGTCATGACCGGCGACGAGATCCGCAGCAGCGGGCCGTTACAGGCGGGCCAGACCCGCGATTCGATCGGTCCGATCCTGCCGGACCTGCTGGCCGCGCGCGCGGTCGTCACGCTGGACCGGGTGCATCTGCGCGATACCGCGCACGGTTTCGACCAGGTCCTGGCCACGGCCGGGGATCGCGATCTGCTGGTGGTGGTGGGCGCCACCGGCGGCGGCGCGGCCGACCAGTTACGAGGCGCTCTCGACCGCGCCGGCTCCCGGATCCTGGTGCCCCGGCTGGCCCTGCGTCCCGGCGGATCCACGATTGTCGCCGAACTCCCCTCCGAGACAACAGTTCTCGGGCTACCCGGCAACCCGTACGCCGCGATAGCGACGCTGCTGGCTCTCGTTCCCGCTATCGTCGCCGGCCGCACCGGCGCCCGGCCGACGCGCCGTGCGATCGGCCCGCTGCGCAACGCCGCCGAGATATCGGGCCCGGTGGCCCGTATCGTGCCCGCCCGCTATGCCGACGACGGCGGCTGGCTCGGCGACGCCGCCATCCGCACCGCTCATCTCGGCGGGCTGGTCGACCGCGACGGGCTCGTGGTGGTCCCGGCCGACGCGCCCGACGACACCCTCGTGGAGTTCATCCGCCTATGAGGCCGCACGGCGGCCGGCCACGCCGCTCCGGAATCAGCCCCAGCGTTCCGGCGTGACCGGGGCGTCCCAGGCGCGGGCGTAGCGGCGCTTGTCCGGCCCGGCGGTCTCCTTGCTGCGGTACACCACGTACGGCCGGACCAGATAGCCGACCGGCGCCGAGAACATGTGCACCAGCCGCGTATACGGCCAGACCGCGACCAATACCAGCACGAACAGCCCGTGCGCCTGGAAGGTCCAGGGTGTACCGACCATCAGTTCCGGCTGCGGGCTCAGGGTGAACAGGCTGCGGAACCACGGGGACACCGTCTCCCGGTAGTTGTAGGTGCCCCACAGCAGGTTGCTGCCGACGGTGTTCAGCATGCCCGTGATCAGCGCGCCGCCGAGCAGGAAATACATGAACTTGTCGTTGGTGGTGGTGGCCTTGCGGACCGCCGGGACGGTGAACCGGCGGTAGAGCAGGATGCCGATACCGGCGAGCACCATCACCCCGGCGACCGTACCCGCGCTCACCGCGACCACGTGGTAGACGTGTTCGCTGATTCCCACGGCCGCGGTCCACGATTCGGGAATGAGCACCCCGATCACATGCCCGCCGAACACTCCGAGCATCCCGAAGTGGAACAGCGGGCTGCCCAGCCGCAGCAGCCGGGATTCGTAGATCTGCGACGAACGCGTCGTCCAGCCGAACTGGTCGTTGCGGTAGCGCCAGATATGGCCGAGCACGAAGGAGGTGAACGCCACATAGGGCAGGGTCATCCACAGGGTCGAGTTCACAGGACGCTCCTGGCGGTTTCGTACGGTTCGCGGTAGCCGGAACAGCGCCGGAATCCTCGGCGGAGGCCGCAGCGTTGGCGGAGGTATCGCCGGCGGAGGCCGGAGCGCAGGCGGAGGTATCGCCGGCGGAGGCCGGAGCGCAGGCGGAGGTATCGCCGGCGGAGGCCG
>NZ_JBSFRU010000113.1:0-17249 GCF_053589395.1 Nocardia sp. NPDC003345 | reverse complement strand
CTGCGGCCTTCGGGTGAGTTCCGCAGTTCGAATTTCCTGATCTGGCAGTCGGCGTACGCGGAGTTCGTCTATCAGGCGACGTTGTTTCCCGATTTCGACCGGCGCAATCTGTGGGACGCCTGCCTCGAATACGCGCGCCGCGACCGCCGGTTCGGGGGCACCAAATGAGCGGGGACGCGGAGTCCGGCGCGCTGGCGCCGGATATCGAATTGAAGGCCCGGGCCGGTGCGGGCCTGGGTCTCTACGATATCGACGTCCGGGTCGACAACGACGGTTCGCTGCGTTTCGACTACGAGGGCGTGCTGTGTTCGGCGAGCGCGTTCACCCTGACGCCCGGTCTGGATGTGCTCTCGTTGACCTGCGTACTGGCCTGGGATCGCCCGCTGAAACCGCAACTGCACAAGCGGGTGGCGGAACGGAACGCCGCGTTGCAGTTCGGTTCGATCGCGGTGATCGCGCACGACAAACTGGCCGATGTGATCCTGCGCTACACCTTCCCGGCGGCCGGTCTGGACGATCAGGCCCTCACGACAATGCTGCTGCTGGTGCTCGGCGGGGCGGGAGAGGCGCGCAAGGGCCTGCTGCCCTGAGCCCGTCGCCGGTGACGGCTCGTCCGGCTTCCGGCCCGGTCACCGGTGCGGGCCGTGACTCAGGCCGGGGCGGCGGCGGTGTCCGCCGGCTCGGGCGGCGGGGTGTGTGGGTGATAGCGCCGGTCACCGTAGGGGAAGAGGGTGTCGACACCGCGGATGTACCGGTCGCGGTCCAGATCGCCCATGAGCAGGTGTTGTAGTACGAAACCGGGCAGCAGTCCGAAGAGGGCGGCCGCCACCGCGTCGAGGTCGCTGTCGGCGGGTAGCCAACCGGCGGCGCGCATCCGCCCGGCGTACTCGTGCCACATGGACCGGATACCGCCCAGGGTTTCGCGGACGGGTACCGCGGCCTGTTCGTCGGTGAGTGCCAGCGACCAGGCCTGCGGCGCCAGGCGGATCCGGCCGTCGGGGCCGCTCTGGCCGTGGATCCACTCGGTCAGATGGGCGATGAGTTCGGCGGGGGTGGGCAGCGGATCGCCCTCGATGATTTCCAGCATGCGGGTGCGGATATCACCGGCCGCGGTCGTGGCGAGGGCCATGACCAGCTCGTCCTTGCTCTTGAAGTACCGATAGACCGCACCGGCCGACAGCCCCGACTCGGTGAAGACGTCCTGCATGGACGACTGGTGGAACCCTTTGCGGACGAAACACACCCGGGCCGCGTCGAGGATCTGCTGGCGGCGGCGTTCCAGGTGTTCGTCACTGACTCGGGGCATGCCTCCAAAGTAAAACGAATGTTCGTTCTTGACAAGCTCCGGGTCCGGTGGGACGGTGAGTGCACCGAAAAAGAACGAGCCTTCGATTTTCTGGGGAGAACGTCATGAACGTCATCCAGCGCGCGGTCGCCATCGGTGTCGGCGCGGCTCTACTGCAGGCGCTGATGCTGGTCGCCTTCGCCTGGCCGGCCACCAATATCGCGCCGCGTGATCTGCCGCTGGCCGTCGCCGGGCCGCAGGCCGCGATGGTGGAAGGGCGGCTCACCGGCCAGAACCCGGATGCCTTCGAGGTCGTCACCGTCGCCGACGCGGCGGCGGCCCGGGAGGCCATCGCCGACCGTGAGGTCTACGGCGCGATCGTCACCGGCAACGGGGCACCCCAGATGCTGATCGCCACGGGGGCGAGTCCCGCGGTCGCCCAGCAACTCACCCAGATCGGTCAGCAACTGTCGGGCGCCCCGGCGGCGCAGGTCGAGGACGTCGTCCCGGGCGATCCCGACGACCCGCGTGGTATGGGATTCGGAACCATGGCGCTGCCGCTGGTGATGGCCGGTATCGCCGGAGGTGTGCTGCTGTCGCTGCTGATCCCCACCGCCGCCGGCCGGATCGTCGGCGCGATCACCTTCGGGATCGCGGGCGGCCTGCTGAGCATGCTCGTCACCCAGACCTGGCTGTCCATCGTCCCCGGCTCGTACCTGATGTTGTCGGCGGTCGCGGGCCTGGTCTCGTTCGCCGTCGCCGGCACCGTGGCAGGGCTGGCCACGGTGATCGGCCGGGCCGGTATCGGCGTCGCGGCGCTGACAATGCTGCTGATCGGCAACCCGTTCTCGGCCGCGACCTCGGCTCCGGAACTGCTGCCGCAGCCGTGGGGCACGGTCGGTCAGCTGCTGCCGCCGGGAGCCGCCGCCTCGCTGATCCGCTCGGTCGCGTTCTTCGACGGCGCCGGTGCGCAGAAACCGCTACTGGTGTTGCTGGCCTGGGCGGCTCTGGCGCTGGTCCTGCTGGGGGTGGGAGTGGTCCGCGACAGCCGGCGCGCCGACCCCGAGCCCACCGCCGCCGAGGCGGTCCCCGTGGCCGCCTGAGGCGAGCTCGGGCAAGTACGACGACAGGCCGCTACCGGCACCGGTAGCGGCCTGTCGCTGTGTGGTCTCAGCGCACGCGGGTCACCGGCCGACCGCCGAGCAGGCATGGCAGTTGCCGAAGATCTCCAGGGTGTGGCTGACATCGGTGAACCCGTGGCTGGACGCGGTACTGGCCGCCCATGCCTCGACCGTGGGTCCCGCGACCTCGACCGTGCGCCCGCAGTGCCGGCAGACCAGATGGTGGTGGTGGCCGGTCGAGCACTGCCGGTAGACCGATTCGCCGTTATCGGTGCGCAGTACGTCCACCATCCCGGCATCGGCCAGCGACTGCAGGGTGCGGTAAACGGTGGTCAGGCCGATCCCCTCGCCGCGGCGCCGCAGTTCGTCGTGTAGCTCCTGGGCCGATCGGAACCTGTCGACGTCCTCGAGTAGCGCGGCGATCGCGTTGCGTTGCCGCGTGGTGCGAATACCGACCGCTCTCCCCGTGGCGGTCCCTTTGCCGGTGACCAGGTTCTCGGACACGAATTACCCTTCTTCTTCGGCGTGCGCGACTGCGTCGACCACGATATGCGCAAGATGGTCGTCGACGAGTTCGTAGAGGACCTCGCGGCCCGAACGCTCACCGTGCACCACCCCGGCCGATTTGAGGATTCGCAGGTGCTGGCTGACCAGCGGTTGTGTGACACCGAGGGCATCGACCAGTTCGTGCACACAGCGCGGCGACTCCCGCAGTTGTAGCACGATGGCGATGCGAACGGGGGCCGCGAGCGCGCGCAGCAGCTCACCGGCGTTCTCCAGCACGGCCCGGGTGGGTATCGGGACCGGCGCGGGGGAGCGGTAGGGGTTGTGCTGCCCGACGGCGGCGGTATCGGTTGTCATGGTCCACTCCTTATTGGAAACCGGTCCCATTTTGATATGCACGGATATGCATGTCAAATGTCCATGCCGTGGTGGGTGCGAATCTCTGTGGCGGTGGCCGATAGGCGTACCTCCGCATTCGCTCCGGCCATGCGCGGACTGCGGATGGGCTCCGCCCAACAGCACCGATTAGGCTGTACAGGATCGACCGCATCACGGCCGTGGTCAACCCGCCGTGGGCAGCTGTGATCGCATCGCCCGATCCGGGCGGTGTAACTACTGGCGATTCGTAGTGGATGGAGAATTCTCGCGTGGCACCCAAGTCGAAGGTGGACACCGTTGCCAACCTCGCCAAGCGCCGGGGGCTGGTGTACCCGTGTGGTGAGATCTACGGCGGTACCAAATCGGCGTGGGACTACGGTCCGCTCGGCGTCGAGCTGAAGGACAACATCAAGAAGCAGTGGTGGCGCACCATGGTCACCGGCCGCGACGATGTGGTCGGCCTCGACTCCTCGGTGATCCTCCCGCGGCAGGTCTGGGTGGCCTCCGGCCATGTGGAGACCTTCTCCGATCCGCTGGTGGAATCCCTGCACACCCACAAGCGCTACCGGGCCGACCATCTGCTCGAGGCCTACGAGGCCAAACACGGCCGCCCGCCGGCCAACGGCCTGGCCGATATCAACGACCCGGAGACCGGCCAGCCCGGCAAATGGACCGAGCCCCGGAATTTCTCCGGTCTGCTCAAGACCTACCTGGGCCCGGTCGACGACGAAGAGGGCCTGCACTATCTGCGCCCGGAGACCGCGCAGGGTATCTTCGTGAACTTCGCGAATGTGATGACCACCGCGCGCAAGAAGCCGCCGTTCGGTATCGCCCAGATCGGCAAGAGCTTCCGCAACGAGATCACCCCCGGCAACTTCATCTTCCGCACCCGCGAATTCGAGCAGATGGAGATGGAGTTCTTCGTCAAACCGGGTGAGGACGCCGAATGGCACAAGTACTGGATCGACACCCGTTTCGCGTGGTACACCGACCTCGGTATCGATCCGGAGAACCTGCGCCTGTTCGAGCATCCGAAGGAAAAGCTCTCGCACTACTCCGCCGGCACCACCGATATCGAGTACCGGTTCGGGTTCCAGGGTGGTGAGTGGGGCGAGCTGGAAGGTATCGCCAACCGCACCGATTACGACCTGTCCACGCACGCCAAGCATTCCGGCGCGGAACTGAGCTACTACGACCAGACCAACGAGGAACGCTACGTCCCGTACGTGATCGAACCGGCCGCCGGTCTGACCCGTTCGCTGATGGCGTTCCTGGTCGACGCCTACGCCGAGGACGAGGCCCCCAATGCCAAGGGCGGCGTCGACACCCGCACCGTGCTGCGCCTGGACCGCCGCCTCTCCCCGGTGAAGGCCGCGGTACTGCCGCTGTCACGTAACGCCGACCTCACCCCCAAGGCAAAAGACCTCGCCGCCCGGCTGCGCCGCAACTGGAATATCGAATTCGACGACGCGGGCGCCATCGGCCGCCGGTACCGCCGCCAGGACGAGATCGGCACCCCGTTCTGCATCACCGTCGATTTCGACACCCTCGACGATCAGGCGGTCACGGTGCGTGAACGCGACACCATGGCGCAGGAGCGCATAGCCCTCGACCAGGTCGAGGGCTACCTGGCCCAGCATCTGCTCGGCTGCTGACCCGCACGCCCTCGCTTCCGTTCCGGCGGGAGCGAGGGACCCGGCCCCTCGATAGCATCGGGGGGTGATCACCATCGAAGAGTCCTACACCGGCCATGTCGAACCCGGCGGCGCCGCGCAGCGCCGCGAGGTGCCGGGCGCCCGGGTGACCAAGATGTCGGTCGGCCCGATGGACAACAACACCTACCTGGTCCAATGCGCCGCCACCGGCGCGACCCTGCTGATCGACGCCGCCAACGACGCGGACCGCATCCTGGCGCTCATCGAGCAGGAAACCGCCGACGGTATCGCCCTGATCGTCACCACCCACCAGCACGCCGACCACTGGCAGGCCCTCACCGCCGTCGCCGAATCCACCGGCGCCCCCACCGCGGCCCATTCCCTAGACGCGGCCCCACTCCCGGTTCCTCCGCAGCGCATCCTGGCCGAGGGCGACACGATCACCGTCGGCGACCTGAGCCTGGACATCATCCACCTGGTCGGCCACACCCCGGGGTCGGTAACCCTCGCCCTCACCGACGGCTCCGGTCGCACCCACCTGTTCACCGGCGACTGCCTTTTTCCAGGTGGCATCGGGAAGACTTGGCGCCCAGGTGATTTCGAGACCCTGCTGGAAGGCGTGACCACCAAACTGTTCGACCGCTACGGCGACGACACGGTGGTCTACCCGGGGCACGGCGACGACACCACCCTCGGCGCCGAACGACCCCGGTTGGGGGAGTGGCAGAGCCGGGGCTGGTGAGGTCGCCGCTGGGAGGTAGGGCCGCTGGACATGACACCGCCCCCGGTGCGCACGCTCGGCGGGCCTGCGGACCGGGGGCGGTGAACGGCGTTCAGGCCAGGCCGACCAGCTTGCCGCGCAGCCAGGACAGCGCGGTGGCGCCGCCCGCCACCTGGTAGCTCGGGTAGCTCTGGTGGATTCCGGATTTCACGAAATCGTCGACCTGCTGCCGGCGCTCCTCATAGGCGTCGTTGTTGAGCTGATCGTGCAGCAGGCCCAGGCCGCCGGCGGCCAGGGCGTCGTTCAGCAGTTCCACGCCCAGCGAGTGGTAGTTGCCGAGCTGGGCCGGGTCGGCATTGGACACCTGGGCGAAGAAACCGGCGATCCGGGCGGCGAAATCGCCGTCGGGGGTGGAGCAGTAGAGGTCGCCGACCGCGCAGAAGGAGTAGGTGCGGTTGCTGAGCCAGCCGAAGCCGGTGAGGCGGGGGCCGCCCGCGCCGGCGCCGGGGACGGGCGGGCCGATGAGGACGTCGGTGGGGGAGCGGCGCGGGTCGGCGATCAGGCCGACCAGGGCGACCCGGTCGGCGGGGACGATACCGAGCCCGGTACCGATCTCGGAGGCGAGATCACCGGCGGCGTCCGCGCCCTGGCTGTAGCCGAGCAGGGCGAAGCGGGTGTTGCCGCAGCGGCCCGCGACCTCGGAGATGAGACCTTTGGCGCCCGCGACGGCCTCGTTCTTGGAACGGCCGTAGACCTCGCCCTCCCAGGGGAAGGCAGTGGCGGTATAGGCGACATAGTCGCTGTAGGCGCCGCGGGGCAGGCCGTCGGCGACCGCGGCCAGCATGCCTTTGCCGGGGTCGGCCTTCGAGGTCTCCCACGTTCCGGGGATCGCCACCACATACAGCCCCGGGCAATTGGCGGGTGTGGCGTGCGCGGTCGTGGCGACCGCGGGTGCGAGGACCGAGGCGAGGGTGACCGCCAGACCGGCGGTGGCGCTCTTCCATCGAGGAAACATCGTGTACTCCATGTGCTCACCGAGACGGCCACCGGCCGTTCATCTGTTCCCAGGGTTCCCAAAACAGTCGACGGGCATGCCGCGGCGATGCGGCCAACACGTACGAACGGCGGGCCCACCGTGCGCCGGAGGTTCTCCGGCGCACAGCGGAACTCGCCGCTTCCTAGCAAATCACAAATGCGAGCGTTTCGGCGTGTGAAGTATCCGCGTGTTCGCCACCGGTCAACGCGAAGTTCACGCCGCCCGGGCCGGGATCAGATCCGCGCCACCGGTTCCTGGAGTTCGGTGACCCATTTGTTCTCGTCCACATCCCAGACCAGTGTGACCTCCCGGCTCGCTCCCACGATGCGGTAGCCGTTCTCCTCGATCCACCGGGTCAGGTCCTGGTGGGGTTCCAGGGCGCCGTCCATGCTGCCGCGGTGGATCTGGGTGGCGGCCATCGGCATCGCGGGCAGGTCGACGACGGTGTAGTCCGGTGTTTCGCCGAGGTCGGCGTCGACGGGCATCGCGGTATGCGCGAGCACCGATGAGTCCGGGCGCTGGTCGTAGTAGACGACGGCGGGCCCGGTGATCGCGAGACCCGCCCGTTCCAGTCCATCGCACAGCTCCGTGAACAGCCGCTCCACCGCCGGGCCGATCGCCTCGGGGGTGAAATCGGCGACCACTGTGCTGCGTTCGGCCACCCGGACCGCCGGTACGGATTTGATGACGATCTCGTCGGTAGGCATGGCGCCCTCCCTCTCGATAATCCGGAGTCTCGCCTCGACCTGGGTGAGCCGGTCCCGGTCGGCGCTGATGCGCTGCTCGATCTCGGCTCGGCGCAGGGTGAGCATGCCGCGTAGCTCCGGTCCGGTCACCGCGTCGTCGAGGACCCGGCCCACCTGTTCCAGGGTGAAGCCGAGTTCCTTCAGCGCGATGATCCGGTTCAGCCGGGCCAGTTGCCCGACCTCGTAGTAGCGGTAGCCGCTGACCGGATCCACCCGGTCGGGGACCAGCAACCCGAGCCGGTCGTAGTGGCGCAGCATCCGTACCGACACCTGCCCGTGCCTGGCGAAATCTCCGATACTCAACATGACGCCTCCGGTTCTATGGTCTGACACGGGGAGAGGGTCAAGGCGGCCGGCACGAGCGCGCCGTGTCCCGGGTACCGACCCCGCCTGGCAGACTTGTGTGGTGACTTGGGCACCAGTGCGTACTCGACCGGACTCGCGTGCCGATTCCGGCCGTTCACGCGGGATCGGTGCCGCGATCGTGCGCTGGGGCGGCCGTCTGATCGGTGGAGCCCTGGTGGTGGGCTTGGTGCTGCTGGGCGGTACGGCGGTGCGGGTGTGGCAGGTGGCGCGGATCGAGGACTACACCCCGGCCGACGCGATCGTGGTGCTGGGCGCCGCCCAGTATTCGGGTACGCCCTCGTCGGTGTTCGAGGCGCGGCTCTATCAGGCGGAGAAACTGTACGAGCAGGGCGTTTCCGATCTGGTGATCACGGTCGGCGGGAAACAGGAGGGCGATCTCTACACCGAGGCCGCGTCCGGGAAGATGTACCTCATGGAGGCCGGTGTCCCGGAGGATTCCATCGTCGCCGTCGAGACCGGATCCGACACACTGCGCAGTGTGGAGGCCGTGGCCGCCGCGATGCACGAGCGCGGACTCGATTCCGCGGTGCTGGTCAGTGATCCGTGGCATTCGCTGCGCACCCGCACCATGGCCCGCGACGCCGGTATCGACGCCTGGACCGCGCCCACCCGCACCGGTCCCGCCGTGTACACGCGGGAATCGCAGGCGCACGGTATCGCCCGCGAGACGGCCGCGCTGCTGTGGTATCAGCTCACGCACTTCTCCGCGGATTTCAGCTATACCGCCGGGCAGTGAGCCCTTCACCCGTTCGTGCCGCCGTACCCGTCGACCGGTCACTCCCCGGTGGCAGACTCGTGCGATGAGCTACACCGAGCACGATCGCGAACGCCTGGTCACCGAGGCGCCCAAAACGGCCGGCCTGGTCGATCCGGGCGTCTCCGGCAACGGCCATCGCAGCGAATTCGCGCGCGACCGTGCCCGGGTACTGCATTCGGCCGCGCTGCGCCGCCTGGCCGATAAGACCCAGGTCATGGGACCGCGGGAGGGCGACACCCCGCGAACGCGGCTCACCCATTCGCTGGAGGTCGCGCAGATCGGGCGCGGGATCGCCGACGGGCTCGGGTGTGATCCGGATCTGGCCGAACTGGCGGGACTGGCCCACGATATCGGCCACCCGCCCTACGGGCACAACGGTGAGAAGGCTCTCGACATGTTCGCGGCCGATGCGGGCGGGTTCGAGGGCAACGCCCAGAACCTGCGTATTCTCACCCGTCTCGAACCGAAGGTCCTGGACTCCTACGGGGCCAGCGCGGGGCTCAACCTCACCCGCGCCGCACTCGACGCGTCCATCAAATATCCGTGGCAGCGACCCGGTCCGGGTACCAAGTTCGGCGCCTACGCCGTGGACGCGGACCGGTTGGCCTGGGTCCGCAAGAACGCGCCGGACCGCCGGCCCGCGCTGGAATGCCAGGTCATGGACTGGTCCGATGATGTCGCCTATTCCGTGCACGATGTCGAGGACGGCATCATCGCCGGACGGATCGATCTGCGGGCGCTGGCGGATCCGGTGGAGCAGGCGGCACTGGCCGAACTCGGGCATGTCCAGCACCGTGATCTGACGATCGACGATCTGGTGGGGGCGGCGCAACGGCTGTCGGAGCTGCCGGTGGTGGCCGATGTGTTCGCCTACGACGCCACCCTCGGCAGCTCGGTGGCGCTGAAACGGCTGACCAGCGAACTCGTCGGCCGGTTCGCGAACGCGGCGGTGGTGGCGACGCGCGCGGCGTGGCCGGGTACACCGGCCCGCTATTCGGCCGATCTCGTGGTGCCCCCGGTGGCCGCCGCGGAGGTCGCGATACTCAAAACGGTCGCGCTGCGCTACGTCATGTCCGATCCCGACCACAAACTGCGCCAGGCCGAACAGCGGGCCCGCCTCACCGCCGTCGCCGGGCATCTGCTGGCCACCGGGCCCGCCGCCCTGGACCCGATCCTGCAGCCGTGGTGGGAGGCCGCGGCCGACGACGCCGCCCGGGTGCGGGTGATCGTCGACCAGATCGCCTCCTACACCGAGAGCCGGCTGGAGCGGGTCGCGAGGCGGCTGTAGACGGTGCGCCGCACCGGGTGATATCGCGCACGGGGTGCTCGGGTCCCGGCGCGGGCCCGCTCGCCTAGACTCGATATCCGTGACCGGACGAATACCAGCTCGCGATATCACCGCCATTCGGGAGCGTGTCCGGATCGAGGACGTAGTGAGCGAGTACGTCACGCTCAAGAGTGCCGGACCGCAGTCCATCCGCGGTCTGTGCCCGTTCCACGACGAGAAATCACCGTCCTTCCACGTGCGCCCGCACCTCGGTCTCTTCCACTGCTTCGGCTGCGGGGAGGGCGGCGACGTCTACGCCTTCCTGCAGAAGATCGAGCACATCGGGTTCGTGGAGGCGGTGGAACAGCTCGCCGACCGTCTCGGGTACCGGATCGATTACGAGGGCGGCGGCACCTCGGTGCAGCGCGACCGGGGCACCCGGTCCCGGCTGGTGGCCGCGAACGCCGCCGCGCACGAGTTCTATATGGAGCGGTTACGCGGCCCGGACGCCACCATGGCGCGCAAATATCTCACCGACCGCAATTTCGACGAGGCCGCCTGGACCCAGTTCGGGTGCGGATACGCCCCCGACGGCTGGGACACCCTCACCAAACATCTGCTGAACCGGGGCTTCGATTTCAAGGAGCTCGAGGCGGCGGGTCTGTCGAAGCAGGGGCGGCGCGGGCCGATCGACCGGTTCCACCGCCGGCTGCTCTGGCCGATCCGCAACCTCGGCGGCGATGTGATCGGGTTCGGCGCCCGCAAACTGTTCGACGACGACACCATGCCGGGCAAATACGTCAACACCCCGGAAACGCTGCTGTACAAGAAATCCCAGGTGCTGTTCGGGCTCGATCACGCCAAACGAGAGATCGCGAAAAGCCATCAGGCGGTGGTGGTCGAGGGTTACACCGATGTCATGGCGATGCATCTTGCCGGTGTGAAGACCGCGGTCGCGGCCTGCGGTACCGCGTTCGGTGACGATCATTTCTCCGCACTGCGCCGGCTGCTCATGGACGACAACTTCTGGCGTGGCGAGATCATCTTCACCTTCGACGGGGACGCGGCCGGGCAGGCCGCCGCGCTCAAGGCGTTCCTCGGCGACCAGAAGGTGTCGGGCCAGACCTATGTGGTGGTGACGCCCGACGGCGAGGACCCGTGTGAGCTGCGCCAGCGCGCCGGTGATGCCGCCCTGCGCGATCTGGTCGCCCGCCGCGAACCACTGTTCGATTTCGCGCTACGCCAGGAGATCGGTAAGCGCGAGGACAGCCGCACCCGGGCGCTGACCTACGACAGCCAGGTCGAGGTGATGCGCTGGGCGGTGCCGATCGTCGCCCAGATCAAGGACCACGGCCTGCGTAAACGCTATGCCACGCAGCTGGCGGAATGGACCGGCTGGCAGGACCCGCAGCTCGTCTACCGCCGGGTCGACGAGGAGGCCCGCAAGATCCGCGGCGCGGCCGCCGCTCCTTCGCGGGCCGGCCGCACCGAACAGTCCGGGCCGTCCCAGGCGGCGGCCCGTCCCGACCCCCGGGACCCCGTACTGCGCTCCCAGCGGCAGGCGCTCGCCGCGGGCCTGCAGTACCCGGAGATCGCGGGTCCGGCGTTCGACGCCCTGGAAACCGACGCCTTCACCCATCCCGCCGCGAACATGATGACCTGGAACACCGAGTTGATCGCGACCAGCACTGCGGCGGCTTCCCGGTCACCGCAGGCCAGGTCGTTCCAGATGATCACCATCGCGATACAGCGCGCCAACCCGACGATGATCAGCCCGGTCCGGTACTCCGGGAGATCGGGCAGCAGAAGCCAGGCCAGGGCAAACATGAGCGCCGGCCCGAATAGCCAGTTCAACACCAGCGACCCGACCAGCAGCCGGCGGTCGCCGGTGACGGTGTCGAGCCGGTCGTAGCGGACCTTGGCCAGTACCGGATACATCATGATCAGCAGCCCGATCGCGATCGGCAGCGAGATCCCGTCGACCGCCACCGTAGCCAGGCCGTCACCCAGCCCGGGAATCAACCGACCGAGCAGCAGACCCACGGCCATGGCCACACCGATCCAGACCGGCAGGAACCGGTCCAGCGTCGAGAGCTTGCCCACCACACCCTGCTCCGCAGCGCCGGCGGGCGCGTCGATCGCGCTCATGCGGTCACCTCGGCGGCCGCGCCGCTTTCCAGCAGCAACGCATCCGACACCCGCGCCAACGCCTCCGGGACGACCCGGTAGTACACCCAGGAGGCCCGACGCTCGCTGGTCAGCAGTCCCGCCGAGCGAAGCACCTTCAGGTGGTGGGAGATGGTCGGCTGGGTGAGGTCGATGCCCTCGGACAGATCACACACGCATGCTTCCATCCCGGACCGCGACGCGATCGAACTCAGCAACCGCAGCCGGACCGGATCCGACAGGGCCTTGAACACCGCAGCCAACTCCACGGCGGCGTCCGCCGACAAGGGCGCGCGCACGCGTGGGGCGGAGTTGCAGGCTTCGACCGGTATCACCGACAACTGCGACTTAGACATAGATCGATATTGACAAATATCTATACCGAGAGGCAAGCGAACACCTGGTGAACAACCCCCATCCTGTGTTCGCTGCCTGGTCAGCCGGGGGCGGGAGGCGTCCATGATGAGCGCCACGCCGATTGGTCAGATCACCGCGCTGATCACCTCTCAGCGGTCGGTCCGGAACCCGTCCGGGCCATGCCGACGTCAGGGTGCTGCCCAGTTGCCGCGCTGCCCGTCGCATGCTCGCAGCACGACGACCGGACTCGGGTTACCCCGATTCGGGAAGTCGGCGGGTCGCAACGGCACGACAGAGCTTCGCCGTGAGTAGGTCCACGCCGTTTACGTCCACCGTGGCCGCCCTCCCTCGCTGGTTTCATCCGCGTTCGCTGCGGCGCAACGCCGTGCGGCATTTTGGTGACAGCGTCACGAGTGACGGTAAGGGAGACAACGAGGTCATAACGATCAATTTCACCCGTGTTCCGGTAGTTGTCGACCGGATCATGCTGCTGGACACCGAGTTACATGGGGCAGACTTTCGACCACTTGATACTTTTGAACTCCGAATATCTGAGCGACACCATCGGCGGTACTCGGATCAGCGGATGCTTACCAGCTCTACGATCGGAGGTCAGAGCTCTCCCGACCATGCGGTCGGTGTTCCGGTTGCGTTGTGCTCTTATGACTCGTCGAGGCGGAGTCGCACCATGGGTAGTCCGGTGCCTCTGTCGTCGATGGGTGCGCCGAGGGTGTCCTCGATGGCCGGTTTCATGGCGTTCCAGGCTCGGGGGTGCCTGGTGATGTAGGCGCGCAGGGATGTGGCGACCTCGTCCGGAGCGAGGATGTTCGCTGTGGCGGCCGTGGGGCCCCGGCTACCGATCCAGACGCGAACCCGTGGATCGGCGTGCACGTTGCGGAACCACTGTGCGCGGGTGCCGAAGCCGGAGACCATGACATACGTGCCGGGCTCGGGATGGTCGGCGATCTCGAGCACGACGTATCGGCGGGCGCCGGTCTTGCGGTCGGTGTGTTCGAGCATGAGCATTCTCGAGCCGAACAGGAATCCGAGCCTGGCGCGGTAGAGCCATATCGGTGCGCGCATCAACCGTCGGTTCCGCAGTGCTCGGCTTGCCATCCTGGCCGCCGCGCCGGGATCGCCGGGCGGCGTGTGGGATTCGGACATGGGGTTGCCTCGATTCGTCAGTTGTGGCGGTTACGGATTTCGGTCGGTGACGGTGCCGCCCAAGCCGGTCCGGTATATCGACAGCACTTCGGCGCCCCAGCGTTGCATTCCGGCCTCGGTGAACAGCTCGACGCCGAGAACAGTGCTGATGTGCGGACGCAGGATCAACACTGCGAGATCGTTGACCAGGAGAAACGCGGCGCGAACGGTCGGATCCGCGCCGGGGTCGGCGAGTCCGGCTCCGGCCAGCTCGGACAACGCTGCCCGGCTGACGGCATGCAGTCGTGCGAACAGCGCGGACCCCGCCGGGTCCCCGGCAAGCAGCATCCGTCCGATATAGGCGGGAATCGGCGAATCCGCGGGCAGCTGCGTGACCACCTGCGCCGCCATGGTCGGCAGGGCCTCGGCGCCGAACGGTCCGCCGCCATCCGGGTGAACGACCTCGGCCAGCATCGTCTCGAAGACCGTGACGACATGCTCGTCCACCGCGGCGCGCAAACCATCCTTCGTTTGGTAGTGCCGCATGATCAGCGCGGGAGAGACACCGGCCGCTGCGGCAACTGCCCGGATGGTCACCGCGTCGGGTCCCTGGGATGCGAACAGTCGCAGTGCCTCGTCCCGGATCCTGGCTCGCGCGGTTCGGTCGTCAGCTAGTGAACGCACGGTCACTATAGTAAACATTTGTTTACTTCGGTGTCGAGTCGAGCCTGTCACATCGTGTCAGGGGCCGGGTTTGCGCGCGGTGTACAACCATTCCCGGGCCGGAATCCGTACGAGATCGGTCTCATGCTGAGGCTCCGAGGGCGTGTACCGGCGTAGGGCATTCCCGGTCGTCGAACTCGTCGGTGACGATGCGCGTCGCGTAGGAGATCAGCGTCTCGCTCATGTCCTTGCGCCATGGTCCCGGCACGTGAGTCCGGACCAGGCAGTGCCGCGAATCCTGCTCGGTGAGGCTTCGCTCACCGGCGACCCGGATCTGCGGTTCGTCCACTACTACTCGGAACATCGACGCGAACACGGCTGCCGGAACGGGGCGCCATCTCCTCCCTGCCGGCGTCGGGTGTCGCCGGCGCCCGGAGGCGCTCGTTCAGCGGCTGGACCGGGCGATATGCCCCAGCGTCATTGTTTGATCCTTTCTACCGGATAGCCCGCGAGCATGCTGACAGTCAGGCCGTAGAGGGCGAGGCCGATGAGGACCGGAAGCGGGATCTGCCCCTCGGGATCGAAGGCGACCCACAGTGCATAGGCGCTGGGCGGCACGTACAGGATCGCCGCAGTGGTTTCGTACCAGGCCACGAGCTGGTTCGCCTTTCTTCGGCGAACAGGGTCGGTGCGGATGTGGTCGGGGATGTCCTCGCCATACCCGTTGGTCGTACTCGTCGCCAGGCCGCGGAAGC
Source organism: Nocardia sp. NPDC003345 (assembly GCF_053589395.1). Taxonomy (NCBI): domain Bacteria; kingdom Bacillati; phylum Actinomycetota; class Actinomycetes; order Mycobacteriales; family Nocardiaceae; genus Nocardia; species Nocardia sp. NPDC003345. Next base: position 2,329 of record NZ_JBSFRU010000113.1, on the reverse strand, counting down.
CCAAAGAAGCCAGGTAGGTGCAGAAGAGAGCGCCGGCACCGAAAACCAGGCTCACGATGAAAGCCTTCATGGGTTTCTCCGAACGAGGCGGCGCGTTCGGTTCCCGCTAGCGCCCGACGGCATCCGATCCCGGAACTGGCGGACCATTTCCGCGCCGAGCGCACCCAATGCCACCAGGACGACAGCCAGCACGAACACATCCGTCGTGGTTCGCGCGACTTCCACACCCGCGACCGCCAGGGCGATGAAGGCGATCATGTTCGGAAGCGGCGTTGGGTGTTCGGTCAATTCATTCCCCCTGGGTTCGGTCGCGCTGGGTGTCGGTCCGAAGTCGCGCGGTGAGTATTTCGCGGTGGCAGGCCGCTGCGTGCGTTCACGAATCAGGCGGTATCCAAGTCGCGCTTTCGGAAGCCGTACGCACCGGCGACCGACATAGCAGCCGTGATCGCGGTGAGCACGATCAGCGCGGGCCAGCGGAGGTCTTCCATGGGGATGCGGGCGACGTGCTGGAACGGAGACAGGTCGTGGACCCACTGCGGCAGGTTCATGATCGGGCCGAAGAAGCCGAGAACCATGGCGAACCCGAATACTGCCCAGGTGGCGCCGATGGCTCGGGGAAGGACGCCGTAGAGCAGGGCCGCGATCGCGAGTACGAGCAATACCGCCGGGGTGAAGACGAGGTGGGATACGAGACTGTCGGCGATGTAGCCGGCGTCTCCGATCGATAGCGCCAGCGCGATTCCGAATGCCACACCGGTCGCTGCGAGCAGGGCGAGTGCCCCGAGGGCTGCCACTCCGATGTAGCCGGCGAACCAGCCGATCCGGCCGGTTGCGGTGGCCAGTACCGGTTCGGTGCGGCCGGAGGTTTCCTCGGTGCGCAGCGATTGCACGGCGAGGATGGCGAAAACGGTGACGAGCAACGCGTCGAAGAAGGCCATGGTGCCGAGGTAGCCGTCGAGCATGCGGGTCGCGTCGCCGCCCATGACGTCGACGACTTGGTCGGGCAGGTCGTCGAAGGAATCGACGATCGTGTTGCCGATCCCGCCGTAGAGCGCTCCGCTGGCGATCAGTGCGCAGGCCCAGCCGATGAGCCCGGCCCGTTGCAGGCGTGCCGCCAACGCTACCGGTGTGGCCAGCCAGGCCGGAGCCTCCCGGTGGCCGGGACGGGGCGGAACCAGCCCGGCGCCGAGGTCGCGGCGCGAAGAGAGCAGATAGGCCAGCGCGGTGACCGCCATCATCAGCGCGCATGACAGGAGCAGCGGCCACCAGCGGCTGTCGGCGTAAGCGCGGGTTTGTTGTGACCAGGCCAGCGGGGACAGCCACGACAGCGGGCTGCCGCCTTCGCGAACGGCGTCGCCGGCGGCGCGGATGACGTAGGCGATGCCCAGGGCGAGGCCTGCGAGTCCGGATGCGGCGCGGGAGTATTCGGTGATCTGGACGGTGACCGCGGTGATCGCGGCGAAGACGAGGCCCGTGGCGCCGACACCGGCGCCGAACAGCCACGCATCGGAGGTATCGAGTCCGGCCGCGGCGAACGAGCCGACGATCAGCAGTGTTACCGCGAGGTTGGCGATGACGGCGATGACGAGTGCGGCGGTGAGCTGGGCATGGCGTCCGACGGCGTTGGCGCGGACGAGTTCGGCACGTCCGGTTTGTTCTTCGACGCGGGTGTGCCGGGAGATGAGCAGGATATTCATCAGTGCGGCGAGGAGCAGGTAGTACAGGCCGTAGACCGCGACGATCACCGATTCGATGGTGGGATCGGTCAGTCCGTAGCCAGGGCCGGAGATCAGGGCGCCGACGACTCCCTCGCTGAACTGGCCGACTGCCCGTAGGTCTTCGGGAGTTGTGTAGACCTGCTGTAGTGCCGAGGCGTAGTAGAGGCTCATCAGTGCGATGCCCAGGACCCATGCGGGGAGTTTGATTCGGTCACGGCGTAGATCGAGCCGGATCAGTGTGCCGGTGCCGGCCAGGGCGTCGCGCCAGGTCGTGTGTTCGGGATCGATCGGAGCCGCGGCCGGGGTGTCGGGATGTGTTGCGGTGGTGGTCATTTGCCTGCTCCGTTGCTCGCGGCGGCGAGTTCGTCGCCGTAGTGACGCAGCATGAGCTCTTCGAGCGTGGGTGGGTGGCTGGTGAGCGCGCGGATTCCGGCTCGGCTGACCGTGGCGATCGCGGAATCGAGTGCGTCGGTGTCGACGTCGAAACGGATGCGGCCGTTCTCGCTGACCACATTGTGTACACCGGCGAGAGCGTTCAGATCGCCGACCGGGCGCTCGGTCACGGCCTCGACCGTGGTGCGGGTCAGATGGCGGAGTTCGGCGAGGGTGCC
>NZ_JBSFRU010000112.1:0-17392 GCF_053589395.1 Nocardia sp. NPDC003345 | reverse complement strand
CGGCGCCCGGCGATATCGAGTTCGACCACCTCGTGGCGCAATCGCACATCGATCTTGCGGGCGCGATGTTCCTCCGGGGTACGGGCGATCAGATCATCACGATGCCCGACCTGCCCGCCCACCCAGTACGGGATTCCGCACGCGGAGTACGAGGTGTGATGACCTCGTTCGAACACCACGATCTCGAGGTCGCCCGCTTCCCGGTACCGCCGCGCCTGTGCGGCCGCGGACATCCCGGTGGCGTCACCGCCGACGATCACCAACCGATCGGTCATACGACAAACCTACCCAGCGCCGCGGGCCGTCACCCGCCGCCGGCACCGGCGTGGTCCGGGCGGCGGTTTCCCGTCAGGCCGGACGAGACCCGAGGCCCGGGGTGCCCGCCGCGGACCGCGCACCGCGCGCACCGGTCGTCCGGCTCCCGGCGCGGTCGGTGAAGGTCAGGATGCCGTCCTCGATCGGGCTCCGGCGCAGGTAGGCGCGGTCCCGGAAGTAGCTGTTCACCACTTTCCAGGGGCCGCCGGTGCCCTGACGCGGCATCACCGCGTCACCGCGCTTGATATAGCCGGAGGTCAGCGCGCCACCCATGACCGACATCTCGGAGCGGTCCCCGGGCTCGGCGTGCACCTCGAAACGTGCGTATCCCTTGTCGCGCATCCGGTTCAGCACCCGGCAGAAGTATTCGGCGGCGAGGTCGGCCTTCAATGTCCACGAGGCATTGGTGTAACCGAGCACCATCAAGGCGTTGGGCACCCCGTCCAGCAGTGCGCCCTTGTACATCACCCGGTCCCGGGTCACCACCGGTTCACCGTCGATATCGAGCACGGCGCCACCCAGGATCTGGATGGAGAGGCCGGTCGCGGTCACGACGATATCGGCCTCGATCTCGGCGCCGGAACCGACACGCACCCCCTTCTCTGTGAAGGTGTCGATGCTGTCGGTCACCACCGAGGCCCGGCCGCGGCGCAGCGCCTTGAACAGGTCGCCGCCCGGCACCACGCACAGCCGCTGATCCCACGGCGCGTAGGAGGGACTGAAATGCCGCATATCGACCCCGGGGCCGACCGCGGCGCGCACCCAGTTCAGGAACATCTTGCGGGCGAGCCCGGGTTGTTTGCGCGACAGCTGGTAGCTGGCCTGCTGGACCGCGATATTGCGGGCACGGCCCACCCGGTAGGTGAGCCCGGCCGGGGAGCCCACCTTCGTCAGACCCACCGCGACCGGATCGTCGGCGGGAATGGAGGCGATATAGGTGGGCGAGCGCTGCAGCATGGTGACGTGCTCGGCGTCGTCGACCATCGACGGCACCAGCGTGATGGCGGTGGCGCCGCTGCCGATCACCACGACCTTCTTACCGCGGTAGTCCAGGTCGTCGGGCCAATGCTGCGGGTGCACGATCCGCCCGGCGAAATCCGATTCCCCGGGGAACTCGGGACGATAGCCGTTGTCGTAGTCGTAGTAGCCCGTACAGCCGACGAGGAATGTGCTGGTCCAGATCTCCTCGGCGCCGGTGGCCTCCTCGACCACCCGCACCGTCCACCGATTGTCCGGGGTGGACCAGCTCGCCGAGACGACCCTGCGCCCGAAGCGGATGTTCGAGGTGACGCCGTATTCGTCGGCGGTGTCCTCGATATAGCGCCGGATCGAGGCACCGTCGGCGAGCATCTTCGTACCGCGCCAGGGCCGGAAGCCGTAGCCGAAGGAGTACATATCGGAGTCGGACCGGATACCGGGATAGCGGAACAGGTCCCAGGTACCGCCGACGGCCGTCCGGCGCTCCAGGATCGCGTAGCTGCGCCCGGTGTTCTCCTTCTCCAGGTGGCAGGCCACATCGATACCGGACAGTCCGGCTCCGATGATCAGTACGTCGACATGCCGCGTCATTGCGTTCCTCGTCTGCTCTCGTGCCGGGGCCGTCGCCGGGGAATCACGACGGACGCACCCTTAGGTGTAACCGAGAGTACCCGATACTGCCGTGCGGTCCGGTCCGCGACGGCGGAACCGCCGGAACCGGACCCGCGGACCTCAGCACAGCACCAGCGCCGCCGTCACCACCCCGGCACCACATACCCCGAGCCCCAGCGGCAGTACCACCGGACCCGCCGGCCTGCGCACCCGGCGCCGTTCCGGACCCACCACACCCTCCGGGCCCGGCCGGACCGGCCGATCCCGTTCCCGGCTCCGGAACCGGCGCACCAGCGCCGCCACCGTGACCGCGATCATCGTGACCAGCATCCCGGCCCCCTCACGCGCCGGCCGTCGCGAGCGCCGGTTCCGCTCCGCGCGGCGGGCGGACCACACCGTGCCGCAGCAGGCTCTCCGCCGTATCGAGGACGGCGTCGCGGACCGGCCGCATCGTCCAGCCCAGCTCCCGACGGGCCCGATCGGCGACCACGCGCTCGACCCGGCCGAGATCCGGCACGGTCAGCCGGAGGCCGGGGTCCACCAGCGCGGCCACCCGGACCAAGATGTCCGGTATCGGGCGGGTGACGATCCGCACCCCACGCGGGCCGTACGCCTCGGCCAGCATCCTTGCCATATCCCGCATCCACACAGGGTCGCCCGCGCAGATATACCGCTTACCTGCCGCCTCCGGCGTCTCCAGAGCCAGCCGATGCGCCACCGCGAGGTCCCGGACGTCCACCACCGACCACCCCACCCGGGGCACTCCGGGCACCTCCCGGGCCAGCAGCCGGCGAATCGGTTCATGGGAGGTACTCGTCGCCCGTGACAGCACCGGACCCAGCACCATTCCCGGGTTCAGCACGACGAGCGCGAGCTCGCGCGCCGCGGGCAGCGATGCCACGTACTCCCAGGCAGCCCGTTCGGCGAGCGTCTTGCTGCGCTGATACGCCGCACTTCGCTCGATCACCGTCCAATCCGACTCCGTCCGCGGAGCCGAATCACGATGCCCGTGCGCGACGGCGGCGATGGAGGAGGTCAGCACCACCCGCCGCACTCCCGGCTCGTCGGCGGCGGCCCGCAGAACCCGCAGCGTCCCGTCGACGGCCGTGCGGATCAGTTCCCCGTCGTCCGCGGGCGGTGCCGCGGGAAACGGCGAGGCGACGTGCAGAATCGCGGCGCAGCCGGCGACCGCCTCGGCCCAGCCGGTGTCGTGCCCCAGATCGGCCCCGGCGAATTCCAGATCGCCACCGATGCGGGCGGCGCATTCGATCAGATGGGCCCGCGCGGCGGTCGCGGCGAGATCGCGCACCGTCGCGCGTACCGCGTATCCCTGCCCCAGTAGTTCGGTGATGACATGCCCGGCGACGAATCCGGTAGCGCCGGTGACGAGTACCCGTGTGCTCATATTCACCTGTCCTGTTCGGGCGACGTCCATCTGAACGCCGCTCAGATAATCTAAGCACCGTATAGATTTGCTGTCCAGGGCCCGCTTCGCCGAATTCGGGAACTCGCATACGCTCGGTAGGTGACCCGGACCTCCTACCACCACGGCGCGCTGCGCGACGAGTTGCTCGCGGCCAGCCTGCGGCTCATCGAGACCGAGGGCATCGCCGCGGTGAGCCTGCGGCGGGTCGCCCGGGAAGCCGGAGTCAGTCCGGGCGCCCCCTATCACCATTTCGCCGACCGCGCGGCCCTGCTCGCCGACCTGGCCACACAGGGATTCCGCTTGCTCGCCGGACAACTCACCGCCGCGCGCACCGCGGCCGCCGCACCGGACGAGGCCCTGGTCGCCATCTGCCACAGCTATATTCGATTCGCCCAGGACCAGCCCGGCTATTTCCGGCTGATGTTCCGGCCCGAGCTGTCACAACCGGACAAACATCCGGACACCCGCGCCGCCGGCGAGGCCGCGTTCGACGTGCTCGCCGAGGCAGTTCGCGACTGTGTCACCGCGGGGACGCTCGAACCCGAACGCGCCCAATCGGTCACCATCACGATCTGGGCCCTCGGCCACGGTATGGCCTCACTCCGCCTCGACGGCCAGCTCGACAAACGCGGCGCCCTGCTCGGAACCTCGGCGAACGTTCTCGTCGACTCGGTCCTCGACAACCTCGACCGGATTCTCGGCCGCGAACGCTGATCCGCCCGCACGGCACGGCCGGGAAGCCGGTCAGCGCAGTTCGGCGATAACCTCCGCGAACGTCTCCAGATCGGCCTCGAGGACGGTGATGTAGCCGAAGCCGAACCGTTCGCGATGGGCGCGCAGCCGTCGGGCGATCTCCGGGGCGCTACCGATCAGGATCGTGGGCAACTCGTCGACGACCCCCAGCACCTCCGGATCCAGCACCGACCGGTACGCCTCCAGGAACTCCGCGCGCCCCCGCGACGGCACCACCTTCTGCACCAGCACGTTCAGCTCGACCTCCGGGGCCCGATCCCCCATCGCCGCGCGCGCGAAGGCCACCCGTTCGTCGATCGCCTCGGGCCCGGCCAGGCGCAGCGCACCCGACCCCGTGGTCGCGGCACCGGTGAACCCCACCACCGACGCGTACCGGGCGGCCAGGGTCAGCACCCGATCGCCCCAGCCCGCTATGAGCAGCGGCGGGCCACCGGGTTGCGCCGGGCTCGGCCGGTAGCCGGAATCCGCCAGCGTGGTGCGCAGGGTCCGTACCGTCTCTTCCAGATGGTCGACCCGCTGCCCGGCGGTACCGAAGGGTATACCCGCGGTATCGAACTCCTCCCGGACATAGCCGGCCCCCAGTCCCAGTTCCAGCCTCCCGGAGACGAACCGATCGGTACCGGCGACTTCACGGGCCAGCAGCACCGGATTGTAGAAACCGGCGTTGAGCACGAATGTGTTCAATCGCACCCGCTCGGTGTTCTCGGCGGCCAGCACCAGCGCGGGAAACGGCGGCACGATCCCGAGATGATCGGCCACCCCGATGACGTCGTACCCGAGTTCCTCGGCGCGGCGACACTTGCGCACCCAGTCGTCGCGGGACTGCGGGACCGTCATATTGACTCCGAAGCGGAATCCACCTGGTGATGTCACCTCTCCTGCATACCCCTCCGATAGCGACCGCGCAGAACGGGAATACCGGCCGGGCAGGCGCACCCGCCTCGCCCCGGCCCATACAGTGGTTCGCGCCGGGCGGGCACCGCGCCCCCCGAGCCGACCAGGAGGAATGTCATGAACGCCACGAAAGCCCGGACCGGCCTGATGATCGCCGCCGCCGCGCTGGCACTGGCCGGTTGTACCGAGATCGAACAGGCACTCAACAAGGGTGGCGATACCCCGTGCCGCGAATATGTTCAGCAGGACCAGAAGACCAAGCGGGTCACCATCACGAAGTTCCTCGAAGAGCAACTCGGCCGCGAACCCACCGGCACCAACGTCGATCTGTCGATGGCCGCGGTGGACGGCCTGTGCAGTGTGCAGGCCAATACCGACACCCCGATCGAGCGCGCCGATATCGCCGGGATCTTCATCCGCAAATAGTGGTGGAGGCGCCGGTGTTCCCGGCGGCTCGCGGCCGCGGGAACACCGGACGGCGTCGCATCGTTCATATATCACAACGCTTTTCGCCCTATGCGGCCCACCCTCTCGCTCCCTCGATCTCAATACGCAAGAATGTGTTCGCAAGAATGCCGGCGAACAAGCCACCCCGGAACCGGGGCCGCGGCAGCCCGCACACCGGACGCCGCGGCGGGCGCCCGCTCGGCATACCGAGACGAGGGAGCGAGATGTCTCATCGGATCTGTTCGTTGTTGCCGCCGGCCGGCCGCGGCACGGCACGGGGCTGCTGATGGCCTATCGCAGCGACCGGGTGGCGGTCACCGATCGGGCCCGCAACGCGTTACGCGAGTTGATCGAGCACCACGGCCCGATTCTGCTCTACCTTCCCCACCACGGCCCCGGTGATCCGAGCCCGAAATGGCTGCCGATCCGCGATTTCCGCGCCGCGGAGGGGGACACCCTGTTCGGACGGCTCGCCTGGCACACCGAACTCTGGATGAGCGAGCAGGCCTATACCCGTTTCCATCGTGAGCACCTGACCGTCGATGTTCCCCCCGATCTCGGGCCCGCTCCCTCCGCGGAACCCGGCGGCACCACGCCCGAGCCCTCGGCGACCTTCCTGCTGCGGGCGCGCCGCCTCAGCGCCGCCGAGTCCGCCGCGCTCGACGCCCGGCGGCGCGGCCGCGGCGTGGGGAACTGATACCGCGCGTTCATCGGCCGGGCCAGAACCGCAGGCCGCGCGCGATACCCATCAGGATCCGCTGCCACAGCTCCGGTGGGATCAGCGGCGGCGGGTCCAGGTTCAGGAAGCGAGTGGTCACCACCGTCTGGGGCTCGGTGAACTTCAGTAGCCCGTGCGGGCCGTGCCGGCGCCCCACCCCGGACTGCCCCATTCCGCCCATCGGCGCGGCGGTACTGCCCCAGGCCGGGGCGTAGCCCTCGTTCACGCAGACGGTCCCGGTCCGCAGGCGCCGGGCGATCAGCTCGCCCTCGGCGGGACTGCGTGCCCAGACACTGGCGTTCAGCCCGTACTCGCTGTCGTTGGCGGCCGCCACCGCCTCGTCCACCGTATCCACCGGGTACACCGCGACCAGCGGACCGAAGGTTTCCGTGCGACCGCAGATCATCTCGTCGGTGACCCCGGTGAGCACGGTCGGTTCGAAGAACAGCGGACCGATATCGGGCCGGGGTCTGCCGCCGGTGCGGATCTCGGCGCCTCGTTCCACCGCATCGGCGAGGTGGCCGCCGACCGTCCGCAATTGGTCCTCGGAGATCAGTGATCCGATATCGGCCGAATTATCGTAGGCGGCACCCAGTTCCGCGGCCTCGACGGCGGCCACCAGGGCCGCGGTGAACTCCTCGGCGACCGCGCGCTGCACGTAGATCCGTTCGATGGAGATACAGAGCTGTCCGGCATTGGAGAAGCAGGCCCGGACCGCCGCGCGGGCGGCGCGGGCGATATTCGCGCCCGCCGCGACGATCATCGGATTCTTGCCGCCCAGTTCGGCGGAGAATCCGATCAGCCGTTCGCCGCACTGCCGGGCCAGTACGCGGCCGGTGGACGAGGATCCGGTGAACATCAGGTAATCGCAGGTGTCCACCATCGCCGCCCCGACCACCGGCCCCGGGCCGGGCACCACGGCCAGCAGATCCCGCGGCAGCCCCGCCCGGTACAGCAGCTCCGCACCGGCCAGTGCGGAGAACGGTGTCCGGCTGTCCGGTTTCAGCACCACCGCGTTTCCCGCCAGCAGTGCCGGAATCGCATCGCCGAGCGAGAGCACCAGCGGGTAGTTCCACGGCGCGATCACCGCGACCACACCCACCGGGCGCGCACCCACGCTCGCCCGGTTCAGCACCGGGAACGCGCCGGGCACCCGGCGGTCGTCCAGGAGCGCGGGCGCGATACGCGCGAAATATCGCGCCGCGAACATGAGCCCCATGACCTCCTCCTGGGCCGCCCAGCGCGCCTTCCCGGTCTCGGCCTGGATCACATCCATCAGGGCGGCACGGTGTTCGACGACCGCCGAACGGAACCGGTGCAGGACCCGGGCCCTTTCGGCGGCCGGCCGCTCGGCCCACTGCCGCTGCGCGGCGCGGGCCCGGCCGACGGCCGCGGCGACATCCTCGGTGGTCCCGACCGGTACGGTGCCCAGAGGCCGGCCGGTGAACACTTCGGCGATCCCGGCCGCGGACCGGGCTCCGGGATCGTCTATCGCGGCCAGATCGGACAGCCGGGCGAATACGGCGGTATCCGGGACGGGCATCGTAGCTCCCACCTGTCGGCATAACACGAGGTCGCAACAGAATCTACCCATCCGCGGTGACCGCGGGCACCCATCCGACGTCACATTACCGACTCGGTGTCAAAAGGAGTCCTGTTCAATGGGATTCGATGTGCACTTCGGGCGCTCAGCGGCTACTTTGTGGCGATGTTCAGAGCGAGGCTCGGTGTCCGCGCCCGGATCCTGGCCATCGCACTCATCCCGAGCCTCACCCTGTTGGTGGTCGGTGTGGGTGCGACGGGCTATCTGATAGACCAGGGACAGCACGACCGCCAGGTGACCGAAGCGATGCGGGAAGCCTCCGGACCCACCCGTACGGTGTACGAGATCGTCCAGAACGAGCGCCGCCTGACCCTCACCTATTTATCGGGTGACCCGGAGGCGGCGGCCGCGCTGGCCGCTGTGCGGCCCAACAGTGAACAGGCCCTGCGCGGGCTGGTCGATTCGGCACAGCAGCTGCGAGAGCTGCAACCGGACGAGATATCCGACGATGTCGGCTCCTTCGCCACCCTGATCCAGCAACTCGGCAATATCCGCACCGCGGTCGATGCCCGGACGGTATCGCCCGGCGATGCCTACACCTTCTACGCGCGTCTCCTGGACGCGCTGGCGGTGGGCGCGCATCTCTCGCGCTCCTTCGCACCGGACGCGGAGGCGGCCACCCAGCTCGCCCTCTCGACCCGCATCATGCATCTACTCGAAGCGACCTCCCGCAGTCACGGCCTGGCCGGAGCGGCGCTGCGGACCGGCAAACCGGTGGCCCTGCCCGACGAGTACATCCAGCAGACCGGCTTCTATCACACCGAAACGGCCCTGATGGCCGCCGAACTGGACGCCGAGCCCGCCGGGCGGTTGCGTGATCTGCTCGGCAGCCCGCAGTGGCAGCAACTGGTACGCACCGAGAACACCTTGATCGCCCGTAGCGCGCCCGGTACGGAATCCGCCGACAGCTCGGCGCCCCTGCCACCCGCGCAACTCGCGTCGTGGCAGGCCGCGGCCGATCATGTCAATCACGAGATGCTCGAAGTGTGGGACGAGCAGAACGAGGTCATGCAGCAGACCTCGCTGGACGCGGCCGCACGTACCACCACCCAGTCGCTGCTCATCGGACTCGCCGTGCTGGTGATCTCCGCGGCCGCGTTCGGCGTCTCGCTGGTCCTGGCCAACCGGTTCATCCACCGGCTGGTCCGGCTGCGCGACCACACCTTGGCCCTGGCCGACGAACGCCTGCCCGATATGCTCGCCCGCCTGCGCTCCGGCCAGGACATCGACGAATCCGACGCCGCCGCGAAGCTGGACTTCGGCCGCGACGAACTGGGCGCGGTGGCCACCGCCTTCGAGCACGCGCACGCGGTGGCCGTCACCGCCGCGGTCACCGAGGCCCGTACTCAGGAGGGCGTCAAGTCGATCTTCCTGAATATCGCGCACCGTAGCCAGATCGTCGTCCACAAGCAGCTGGAAATCCTCGACGAGGCCGAGCGGCGCGAAGAGGATCCGGCCATGCTGGACATCCTCTTCAAACTCGACCATCTCGCCACCCGCGAACGCCGCAACGCCGAGAACCTCACCGTGCTCGGCGGCGGCAAACCCGGGCGGCAGTGGCGGGCGCCCGTGCCCCTGGTGGACCTCGTGCGCAGCGCCGTCGGCGAAACCCAGGACTACACCCGGGTGCGCCTGGCCCGGCTGCCCGAGATGCGGGTCGCCGGCAGCGCGGTGGGCGATCTGATCCACCTGCTCGCCGAACTCGTCGACAACGCCACCTCGTTCTCGCCACCGCAGTCGCGAGTGCAGGTCACCGGTTCGGTGATCGGCAAAGGCGTGGCCGTGGAGATCACCGACCAGGGCATGGGTATTCCGGCGGACACCCGCGAACGACTCAACGACCTCCTGGACAGCCCACCGAATTTCGAGGTCGCGTCGCTGCAGAGCGATTCCCGCCTCGGCATCTTCGTCGTCGCGCAGCTCGCGGGCCGCCACGGTATCTCGGTACGGCTGTGGGAATCGGAGTACGGCGGCGTCCGCGCCGTGGTCATCGTCCCGGCGGGACTGCTCACCGACCCCGCGGAGGAGACCACCCCGCTCACCGGACTGCCCCGTGCCGTCCAGCCGGGTCCGGGGGGTGGCACCGATCCCGCGGGCGAGCCGGCGGCCACCGCGACCCTGGTGGCGGACCGTCCACGACCGGTTCCCGGCGAGCCCGCCCCGGCCGCGCCGAGCCCGCCCCCGGCGGCCGATCCCGCCGAGCCGGCGGCGCCCGCCGCCGGTGCCGTGGAGACCGACGCCGAACCGGAAGTGCTGCCCGACGGTCGTCCGGCTTTACCACGCCGTACCAGGCAGGCTAAAGTCGCACCGCGACCGGAAGATTCGGGAGCCACGCAGGACGCGACGACGCGGCCACGCTCGGCCGAACAGGCCCGAGACCTGATGGCGGCGATCGAAAACGGCACCCGGCAGGGCCGCAGGCCCATGCCGGCCGCGGATTCCGGGAGCCCGATGTCGGACGGCGCGTCCCCGGATGAACAGGAAGGCTAAGTGTCCACTTCCACTCAAGGTGATCTGAACTGGCTGCTCGACGACCTCGTCGAGCGACTCGCGGGGGTCCGGCTGGCGGTCGTACTCTCCACCGACGGAATGCTGCTCGGCCACTCCTCGAAAATGGATCGCACCGAAGCCGAGCACTTCGCGGCGATGTCGTCCACCCTGCACGGACTGGCCCGCAGCGCGGGCGCCCGGTTCGAAGGCGGGAACGTCCGGCAGGCGGTGATCGAACTGGACCGGGCGGTCCTGTTCGTCACCTCCGCGGGCGACAACGCCTGCATCGCGGTGCAGGCGGCCGCGGACGCCAACCTGGGCATGGTCGCCTACGAGATGAATCTGACCGTGCAGCGGGTGGGCAGCCATCTCTCGACCAGTTCCCGCAGCGGAACCGGGGCCGATACACCGCAACCGTGAGAACAGCGGCACCGCGATGACCGGTACACGGGAACCCTGGTACGACGACGACGCCGGACCTCTGGTGCGGCCGTACGCCATCACCCGGGGCCGCACCATGGGCGCGGGCCACGATCTGGATATGCTCACGGTCGTGGTCAAAGCACGGGGAGCCCCGCCGTTGCGCCGCAGTGAACCCGAGTACATCGATATCGTGCACCTGTGCACAGAAGCACAAACCGTGGCGGAGGTGGCAGCCGCCTTGAAACTGCCGCTGGCGGTGACCAAGATTCTCGTCGGAGATCTGATCGGTGACGGCCATCTGATCTTCCGGGCTCCGGTGCAGATGGAGTCCGGTCCCGGCGACTTCAACATATTGCGAGCGGTACTGGATGGAATCCGAAAAATTTGACCCGACCCGGATGGACCCCGGGGCCCCGGCTCTTGCCGCGTCGGTCAAGGTCCTCATCGCCGGTGGTTTCGGCGTCGGCAAGACCACGATGGTGGCCTCGATCAGTGAGATCCCGCCGCTGCGCACCGAGGAGATGATCACCGAACTCAGTACGGGGATCGACGATCTGTCCGGTGTCGAATCCAAGACGACGACCACCGTCGCCCTCGATTTCGGCCGTATCACGATCGACAAGGATCTGGTGCTGTACCTGTTCGGAACTCCCGGGCAGGACCGGTTCTGGTTCCTCTGGGACGAACTGGCGCGTGGCGCTCTCGGCGCGGTGGTGCTGGCCGATACCCGGCGGCTGGGCAATTCCTTCGCCGCCATCGATTACTTCGAGCGGCGCGGCCTGCCCTTCCTGATCGCGGTGAACTGTTTCGACGGCGCACCGCGATACACCATCGACGAGGTCCGCGACGCGCTCGATCTGGAATCGGCCATCCCGGTGATGCTGTGTGACGCCCGCGATCGGGTCTCCGCGAAGAATGTGCTGCTCAGCCTGATCGAGCATCTCATCGACCGGGCGACGCGGCCGAATCTCACCACCAAGCAGAGCTGATCGATGGCGGGGCCGGACCTACGGCCCCGCCGCCGCGGCGTTCAGGGCAGCAGCCCGGCGGCGTGCAGTTCGTCGAACAGCAGCCGGTCCACCGGCGGCACATGGGGACGGTCGCCGTACCCGAACCAGGCCAGTTCGTCGATCTCACTACTGGCGGTCAGCGTTCCCCGGTAGTCGGCCCGGTAGCAGCTCATCCGGACCCGCGCCGCGCCGTCGACCGCCTCGTAGACGCCCACGTGCTCCACACTGCCCGGAACCAGCGCGACGGTGAGCTCCTCGGCCACCTCCCGGAGCAGTGTCTGCCGATCGGTTTCCCCGGGTTCGCGCTTACCGCCGGGGATGAAGAACACATCCTTACCGCGGGGGCGGGCGCACAGGATCCGGCCCTCCACGATCAGTACCCAGGCGACCGTATCGATGAGTTCGCCGACCGTCTCCTCCGTCACGCCGGCATCGTACCGACACGGCCGCGGGCCCTTCTCGGCCAAGGTGCCACGAAGCGGGTGATCTCGGACGTACCATGCGGACGTGGCCGATGCGAATCCTCCCGCCGCGCTGCGGGTCCTGGTTTACAGCAACGACGCCGACACCCGGAACCAGGTGATGACGGCGTTGGGACGCCGTCCGCATCCCGACCTACCACCGCTCGAGTACCTCGAAGTGGCCACCGCACCCGTGGTATTGGAGCGGATGGACGCCGGGGCCGCCGATCTCGCCGTGCTGGACGGCGAATCCGCCCCCGTCGGTGGGATGGGCCTGGCCAAACAGCTCAAGGACGAGATCGGCGACTGCCCGCCGCTGATCGTGCTCACCGGCCGCGCCGACGATGCGTGGCTGGCGAACTGGTCGCGGGCCGAGGCGGTCGCCGCCCATCCGATCGACCCGTTCCGGCTCACCGCGATCGTGGTCGAGGTGCTGCGGCGCCGGTCGGCGGCGTGAGTTCGATTACGTTCTTTCGCTCATAAATCTCAGTCCCGAATTCGATCAAAGCGGCTCGTAAATCCGCGTTGGCCCAGGCGTAACAGTTGTAGGCTGTGCTGTAGCTCACATGAGCGCGGGAGATGACATATAACCCGCGACACCGGACGACTCCCCCCAGCCCCATCTCGATTCACGGGGACGATCCGGCGGCGCGGGCCGTACCCATCGACCGCCCGGCCCCGTTCGCGGGATCCGGCGGCACCCACCGCCGGGTTCCAGTTCGCAAGGAGGGGAAGCGCAGTCGTGAACACCGAACTGCCGATACTGGTTCTCGGCGCGGTCGGCGCCGCGTTCGCGGTGATCTCGATCCTGATCGCCGGCCTCATCGGCCCCAAACGCTACAACCGCGCGAAACTACAGGCCTACGAATGCGGTATCGAACCGACCCCGCATGCGACCGCCGGTGGCGCGGGAAGTATTACCGGACAACGCTTCCCAGTGAAGTACTACCTCACCGCGATGCTGTTCATCATCTTCGATATCGAGATCGTGTTCCTCTACCCGTGGGCGGTCCATATCGATGCGCTCGGGGTGTTCGGCCTGGTGGCGATGGCACTGTTCATCGTCAACGTCTCGGTCGCCTACGCCTACGAATGGCGCCGCGGCGGCCTGAGCTGGGACTAGCCGCGAACCTCCGATCAGCCGTACCCGCGCCGCGGTGCGGGTCGTAGACCCAGGGAGTAGTCGGACATGGGTTTGGAAGAGAAACTGCCGAGTGGTTTCGTGCTCAGCACGGTCGAAGCCATGGCGGGGTACATGCGCAAGGGGTCGGTATGGCCGGCCACCTTCGGCCTGGCCTGCTGCGCGATCGAGATGATGGCCACCGGTGGCGGCCGGTTCGACTCGGCGCGTTTCGGCATGGAGGTGTTCCGCGCCTCCCCGCGCCAGGCCGATCTGATGATCGTGGCCGGGCGGGTCAGCCAGAAGATGGCGCCGGTGCTGCGGCAGGTCTACGACCAGATGACCGAGCCCAAATGGGTACTGGCCATGGGCGTCTGCGCCTCCTCGGGCGGGATGTTCAACAACTACGCCATCGTGCAGGGCGTGGATCACGTGGTGCCGGTGGATATCTACCTGCCGGGCTGTCCCCCGCGGCCCGAGATGCTGCTCAACGCGATTCTGGCGCTGCACGCCAAGATCCAGGAGACCCCGATGGGCGTCAACCGGGCCGAGGCCATCCGCGCGGCCGAACAGGCGGCGCTGGCGGCGACACCGACGATCCGGATGGAGGGGTTGCTGCGATGAGCGTCGAACGCCCCGAATCCAACAGCGCCGAACGCAGCGAACCCAGCGGTCCGGGATCCACCGACAGCCGGGCCGTGGAACCGGAACAGCCGGTGGGCCCGCACGACGAGGTGATCGGTGTGCGGCGGGGAATGTTCGGTATCGCCGGCAGCGGCGATACCTCCGGTTACGGCCGGCTGGTACACGAGGTCGCGTTACCCGGCGGTAGCGCACCGCCCTACGGAAGCTGGTTCGACGACGGAGTCGAACTCCTGCGCGGCGCCCTCGCGTCCGGTCCGGGGTTCGACGCCGCGATCGAGCGGATCGTGGTCGATCGCGGTGAGCTCACCCTGTATGTGCGGCGTGCGCATCTGGTGGCCGTGGCCCGGGCGCTGCGCGACGATCCGGCACTGCGTTTCGAACTGTGCCTCGGGGTGAGCGGAGTCCACTACCCGGACGACACCGGCCGTGAACTGCGCGCCGTCTACCACCTGAATTCCATCACCCACGGGCGCCGCGTGCGGCTCGAGGTGGCCGCCCCGGATTCCGACCCGCATATTCCGTCGCTGTACCGGGTGTACCCGACCTGCGATTGGCACGAGCGGGAAACCTACGACTTCTTCGGGATCCGTTTCGACGGGCATCCGTCGCTGACCCGCATCACGATGCCCGACGACTGGCGCGGTCACCCGCAGCGCAAGGACTACCCGCTCGGCGGGATTCCGGTCGAGTACAAGGGCGCGCGCATTCCGCCGCCCGATGAGCGGAGGGCATACAGCTGATGAGCGAGATCGATACCCGGCCCGGGTTCTCCGGCGGGCCCGGCCACGAGGACCCCGCGCCGCCGCCCGGCGGCGACCGCGACGAGACCACCGCCCCCGCCATCACCGTCGCGGGCCAGGACTGGGACGAGGTGGCCGACGCCCTGCGGGGCGCGGGCGAGGAACGCATCGTCGTCAATATGGGCCCGCAGCATCCGTCCACCCACGGCGTACTCCGGCTCATCCTGGAGATCGAGGGCGAGACCGTGGTGGAGGCCCGCTGCGGAATCGGCTACCTGCACACCGGCATCGAGAAGAACCTCGAATTCCGTACCTGGGCCCAGGGCGTCACCTTCGTCACCCGGATGGACTACCTCTCGCCGTTCTTCAACGAGACCGCCTTCTGCCTCGCCGTGGAGCGGCTGCTCGGCATCACCGGCGATATTCCGGAACGCGCCACCGTGATCCGGGTGCTGCTGATGGAACTCAACCGCATCTCCTCTCATCTGGTGGCCCTGGCCACCGGCGGTATGGAACTGGGTGCGCTCACTCCCATGCTGTTCGGGTTCCGGGAACGGGAACTGATCCTCGACGTCTTCGAGACCATCACCGGACTGCGGATGAATCACGCCTTCGTCCGGCCGGGCGGTATCGCCCAGGACCTCCCGGACAACGGCGTCACCAAGGTGCGGGAACTGCTCGAGCTGATGCCGAAGCGCCTGCGCGATATGGAACATCTGCTCACCCACAATCCGATCTTCAAGGCCCGCACCCAGGACATCGGCTATCTCGATCTGACCGGTTGTATCGCGCTCGGAGTCACCGGGCCGGTGCTGCGGTCCACCGGCCTGCCCCATGATCTGCGTAAGGCCATGCCCTACTGCGGATACGACACCTACGAATTCGAGATCCCCACGACCGATACCTGCGACTGCTACGGCCGGTACCTGATCCGGATCGAGGAGATGAAGGAATCGCTGAAGATCGTGGAGCAGTGCCTGGACCGGTTGCGGCCGGGGCCGGTGATGGTGTCGGACAAGAAGATCGCCTGGCCCGCCGATCTGACCCTCGGCGACGACGGTCTCGGTAACTCCCCGCGCCATATCGGCAAGATCATGGGCACCTCGATGGAGGGCCTGATCCACCATTTCAAGCTGGTCACCGAGGGGATGCGGGTACCACCCGGGCAGGTCTACGAGGCGGTGGAATCGCCCCGCGGCGAACTCGGCGTGCATATGGTCAGCGACGGCGGCACCCGCCCCTACCGCGTGCACTACCGCGACCCCTCGTTCACCAATCTGCAGGCCGTGGCGGCCATGTGCGAGGGCGGCATGGTCGCCGATGTGATCGCCGCCGTCGCCAGTATCGATCCCGTGATGGGTGGTGTGGACCGTTGATGCGATACCTCCGCCTTCGCTACGGCCTCCGCGGCCCGCATGTACCGATGCCGAGGAGCCACCATGACTGAGATCCTGTTACGCCTGAGTACTCGCCCGGAGCCGTACCCGGCCGAGGTCCGGGCCCGGCTGGAGCCCGACGCGAAAGAGATCATCGGCCGCTACCCGCAGCCCCGGTCGGCCCTGCTGCCGCTGCTGCATCTGGTGCAGGCCGAGGAAGGACATGTCAGCAGTACCGGCATCGAGTTCTGCGCCGGACTGCTGGGTCTCACGGGTGCCGAGGTCACCGCCGTGGCCACCTTCTACTCCATGTACCGGCGCGTCCCCACCGGCGATTATCACGTCGGGGTGTGCACCAACACCCTGTGCGCGGTACTCGGCGGCGATGCGATCTTCGCCGCGCTGCGCTCGCATTTGGGCATCGGGCACGGCGACACCACCTCCGACGGCGCGGTGACCCTCGAGCACATCGAATGCAACGCGGCCTGCGATTACGCGCCGGTCGTGATGGTGAACTGGGAGTTCTTCGACAACCAGACCCCGGAGTCGGCGCGGGCGCTGGTGGACGCGCTGCGCGCCGGGCAGACGGTCACCCCCACCCGGGGTGCGCCGCTGTGCACCTTCCGGGAGACGGCACGGGTGCTGGCCGGTTTCCCGGACACCCGCCCCGGAGTTCTGGACGGGGAGCCCGGGGCGGCGACGCTGGCGGGTCTGGACGTCGCTCGTGATCAGGGGCTGCGCGCACCCGGGGCCGGCGACTCCGCCGAGGGCGGTACGCCGTGACGCTGACACCCGTTCTGAGCAAGCACTGGGGCCTGCCGAAATCGTGGACCCTGGATACCTACCGGGCCCACGGCGGTTACGCCGCGCTGCCCGTCGCGTTCGCGATGACCCCCGATGAGGTGATCGCCACGGTCAAGGACGCCGGATTGCGCGGCCGTGGCGGCGCCGGTTTCCCGACCGGGATGAAATGGGGGTTCATCCCCCAGGGCGCGGAGCCGGACGGCACGGTGAAACCGCACTATCTGGTGGTCAACGCGGATGAATCCGAGCCGGGTACCTGCAAGGACATCCCCCTGCTGCTGGCGGACCCCCATGCCCTGATCGAAGGCGTCATCATCGCCTCCTACGCGATCCGCGCCGCGCACGCGTTCATCTATCTGCGCGGTGAGGTGGTGCCGGTGCTGCGGCGGCTGCAGGCCGCGGTCGCCGAGGCCTATGCCGCCGGGCTACTGGGCCGCGATATCCAGGGGTCCGGTTTCGATCTCGAACTCATCGTGCACGCCGGAGCCGGTGCCTATATCTGCGGTGAGGAGACGGCGCTGCTGGATTCCCTCGAGGGCCGCCGCGGACAGCCCCGGCTGCGGCCGCCGTTTCCCGC
>NZ_JBSFRU010000111.1:0-17401 GCF_053589395.1 Nocardia sp. NPDC003345 | reverse complement strand
CCCCACTGTCGCCGCCTACGATTCACTGCCCGGACCGCTGCGTGAACTGGCCGAGAGCCTGCGCGCGGTGCACACCAACGTCTACGACTATGTGGGCCGGCACGGTGAACAGCCCGGTGCCAAGGCCCGCGAACACCGCGCCGAATTCGAATCGAGCCTGTACGAGACCGAGCATCCGGTGGTGCGGGTGCATCCGGAGAGCGGCGAGCGCGCACTGCTGCTCGGGCATTTCGTGAAGAGCTTCGCCGGTTTCTCGAGCACCGAATCGCAGACACTGTTCCGCCTCTTCCAGGATCGGGTGACCCGGCTCGAGAACACCGTGCGCTGGGACTGGGCACCGGGCGATGTGGCGATCTGGGACAACCGCGCCACCCAGCACTACGCCGTCAACGATTACGACGATCAGCCGCGGCGGCTCACCCGGATCACCCTGGCCGGTGATATCCCGGTGGGTGTGGACGGCCGTGCCAGCACGGTGATCACGGGTGACGCGGAGCACTACTCGGTGATCGATCAGCCGCGCCGGCTCGCCTCGTGAGCTGTCGCACCGGCACTGTCCCGCCCCGGCCGCCGCGCCGGGGCGGACCCTTTTCCGGGTGCCGGGCGGGTGGCCGCGGACCACTGCGCGACCGCGGCGGCCGGGCGAACCCGGGTGCTGCGGGTTCGCGGCCGATAGGCCACACTGGTGCCCATGAGTTACCGGCCACCGACCGATCTGCCCGTCCGGACCCCGAAACACCCGGTGGCCACATCCGCCAGCGACCGCATCCGGCGTAATCCGGGGAGCCTCGCTTGAGGCGGCGGCGTACGGCCACGGCGCCCCGGGGCCGCAGCCGGGCCGAACTGCGCGCACCCGCGCACCGCCGGCCGACGGTTCATCCGAACCCGGCCGGGCTCAGCGATAAGCCGTGCGGCGGCGTGATGTGCGTGCGGCGCGGTCCGGGGCAGCCGGACCCGCAGCGTTGATCGCCTGAGTCACCGCATCCCCGGCAGGCTCCCGAAGAGGAACTCGAAGACCGTGGGATGGTTCTGGTAGATCCGGGTCGACGGGATGAACGGATTCACCTCGGAGGTATCGGTCACCACGTAATCCGCGTGGCTGCCGGGCACCCGGTCCAGCACTCCCTCACAGCGCGGCCCGCCGGTGGCGTTAACCTTGGGCAGATCGTTGGGGTACTGGTAGGCCTCGGCGCCGTACATGAAGCTGGCGTTGAACGAGGCGCCCGGGTTGCGCCCGCCGAACAGATCCTCGGCCAGCGGCATCGCCTTGGCAAGACCGCGCACCACGCAGTACAGGGTGGGTTTGTAGGTGTCGAGGAGTTCGGTGGTCGGGCGCAGCAGTTCCAGGGCGGTGCCGAGGTTCTGCTCGTTCTCGGTGAGCACGGCGCCGGTGGTGTCGGCCAGGCCGATGGTGTCCAGTAGCAGCGCGTCGAAGTTCTGTTCGTTCTCGACGAGGGTGCCGCTGAGGGCGGTCGCGTTGTCCACGGTGCGCAGCAGCTCCGGCGCGGTATCGGCGTAGAGGTTGGCGACGGCGGCACCGGCCTGGAAATCGTGACGTAGCGCCGGAATGCTCGGGTTGATCTCGCGCAGCAGCCGGTCGGCGTCCACCAGCAGGTTCCCGAGTTCGTCACCGCGGCCCTGCAGGGCGGTGCCCAGGGCCGTGAGGGTGGCGTTGAGTTTGGCCGGTTCGACCATCTCCAAGACCTCGGTGAGGCGTTCGAAGAGGGTGTTGAATTCGACGGTCACCGATTCGCCGCGCAGGACCTGACCCGGTTCCAGCCGGCCGGCCGGATCGGCCGGTTCGACGAAATTCACGTATTTGGCCCCGAATACCGTGGTGGAACGAATATCCACGAGGGCGTTACCCGGGACCAGGCCCATCAGCCCGGGGTCGAGATCGAGCTCGAGGCGGACCTGCCCGTTCTCGGATTCGACCGAGCCGACCCGGCCGATCTGCGCGCCCCGGAACTTCACCTTGGCGTCGGGGTCCATCACCAGTCCGCTGCGGGGGGCGATCACCGCGACGTGCTTCTCGGGTATGAAACCGCCGAAGAACATCGTCAACGAGATGGCCACGACCGCGACGATCACCAGGACCAGCGCCAGTGCGGCCAATTTGTACCGCAGGAAGGCCCAGACCGTGCCCAGTGCCGTGCGTTCGTCGGTGCGTACGGGTACCACCACTCACCTGCCTTGCGATGTTCGGCACCCCGGTGTGCCGAACCAGCCGGATTGATGTCCAGACAGCCGTCCATGTTAAGAGTGATTCAACCCGGACGGGCGGTTTTCGCCGGATGGGTCCGGATTTCGCGCAAGCTCGATGTTTTCGCAGGTAAAACTGAAAAAGGCCCGTTCACCACTGGGGGTGAACGAGCCTCGATCATAGGTCGTCAGCGCACGGGTCAGAGCGCTTTCTCGATAGCCGCGACCAGCGTGTCCGCATCCGGTGTGGTGGTCGGACGGAACCGGCCGGCCACCGTCCCGTCCCGGTTGATCAGGAACTTCTCGAAATTCCACTGCACATCGCCGGCCGCGCCTTCGGCGTCAGGGGTCTCGACGATCTCCCGGTACAGCGCGTGCCGGTCGTCACCGTTCACATCGGCCTTCGCGAGCAGCGGGAAATCCACGCCGTAGGTGGTGGAGCAGAACTGCTCGATCTCCTCGGCGCTGCCCGGCTCCTGGCCCATGAACTGGTTGCACGGGAAGCCCACCACGCTGAAACCACGGTCGCCGTAGGTCTTCTGCAGTTCCACCAGCCCGGTGTACTGCGGCGTGAGCCCGCATTTCGACGCGACGTTCACCAGCAGTACCGCCCGGTCGCCGACCAGATCACCCAGGGTGGTCTGCGTACCGGACAGTGTGTTCACCGGAATATCTCGGACGTTCATTCGTAGCGCACCTGCCAACTCTTGATTCCGTTGATCCACCCCGATCGCAACCGTACCGGATCGGAGACCGACCGCAGGTCGGGCATGGCGTCGGCGATCGCGTTGAACATCAGATCGATTTCGAGCCGGGCGAGATTGGCCCCCACGCAGTAATGGGTCCCGGTGCCGCCGAAACCGACATGCGGATTGGGGTCGCGCAGAATGTCGAACGTGAACGGCTTGTCGAAACCGGCCTCGTCGAAATTGGCCGAACTGTAGAACAATCCGAGCCGCTGCCCCGCCTTGATCTCCTGCCCGCCCAGCACATGGTCCTCGGTGGCGGTGCGCTGGAACGCGGTCACCGGGGTGGCCCAGCGCACGATCTCGTCCGGGGCGGTGCGCGGGCGCTGCTCGCGGTAGAGCTCCCACTGGTCCGGGTTGTCCACGAAGGCCTTCATTCCGTGGGTGATGGCGTTGCGGGTGGTCTCGTTACCGGCCACGGCCAGCAGGATCACGAAGAAGCCGAACTCGTCGGAGGCCAGGCCCTCACCGTCGACATCGGCGTTGACCAGTTGCGTGACGATATCGTCGGCCGGGCACCCGCGCCGCTGCTCGGCCATGTTCCAGGCGTAACCCAGGATCTCGGCCGAGGCGACGGTGGGGTCGCCGTACTCGGGGTCGTCGTAGTTGAGCATCTGGTTGGACCAGTCGAAGACCTTGCGCCGATCCTCCTGCGGCACACCGAGCAGTTCGGCGATCGCCTGCAGGGGCAGTTCACAGGCGACCTGGGTGACGAAATCCCCGCCGCCGGACTTCTTCGCCTCGTGCACGATCCGGTGCGCGCGCTCGGTCAGGGCCGCGCGCAGACCCTCCACCGCCCGGGGCGTGAACCCCTTGGAGACGATCTTGCGCACCTTGGAGTGTTTGGGCGGGTCCATATTCACCAGCAGGGCGCCGGTCAGCGCCATCTGGTCGGGAGTGATATCGCCGGGCAGCCGGACGATGGACCCCTTCTGCTGCGAGGAGTAGAGCTCCGGTTTGCGCGACAGTTCCTTGACGTCCTCGAGGGTGCTGACCACCCAGTACCCGCCGTCGTTGAAACCGCCCGACGCCTCGTCGGTCTGGGCGTTCCACCAGACCGGCGCCGTTTTGCGCAGCAGCGCGAACTCTTCGACCGGGCTGCGTTGTTCCCACAGGCCCGGGTCGGTGAAATCGAACCCGGGAGGCAGTGCGGTTGTCATCAGGAGTCCTTCCCTTCACCCGGCAGCGGACGCAGGGGCGCCTCCGGCTGCACCTCGACCAGCACCAGATGGGCGCCGCGCGGCGTGCCGACCACCGCCGAGACCGCCCGCGCCAGATCGGCGGCCCGCAGCATGTACGGGTGCCGGGCCAGCCCCCAGGACTGCCACGATTCCAGCAGTGGGCCCACGACCTCGGGTTTGGCGTTCATCCCCATACCGGTCACCGTGGGTCCGGGCCGGACCAGCGAGGCCCGGATACCGGTGCCCTCGAGTTCCATGCGCATCTGCTGCACGAGGGCCTCGACCCCGGCCTTGGCGGCGCTGTACGCGCCGTTCCAGGGCCGCGGCGCCGGGGCGCAGTCGGAGCTGATGAGCACCACATCGCCGCGGCGGCGTGCCAGCATGCCCGGCAGTACGGCATGCGCCATCCGGTGCGCGCCGATCAGATGGATCTGCACCTGATGCGCGAAATCCGCGGGATCCATGTCCTGGATGAGACCGAACTCGATATCGCCGGCCCCGGAGACCAGCACCTCGGTGGGACCGATCGCGGCTTCGGACGCGGCGACGAATTCGTCCACCGACGCCTGATCGGTGACATCGAGCCGGTGCGCGAACGCCGTCCCGCCGTCGGCGCGGATCTTGCCGGCCAGTTCCTCGAGAATTTCCACCCGGCGCGCGCCCAGCGCGACCGGGTGCCCCTGGGCGGCCAGTTCCACCGCGGTGGCGGCGCCGATACCGGACGACGCGCCGGCCACGATGGTGGGCCGTTTCTCGGGATGTGGTTCGAACCGGGGCATTACCGCACCTCCACGGAGATCGGGAGCTTGGCGAAGCCCCGCACATTGCTCGAGTGCACGCGCTCGAATCGGTCTTCGTGCACCCGGTAGGACCGCACCCGCGCGGCGAATTCGCTCAGCGCGACGGTGGCTTCCAGCCGGGCCAGATGGGCGCCGAGGCAGAAATGCACTCCGGCGCCGAAGCTGGCCAGATTGCCTTTCTCGGCGCGATCCAGGTCATAGGTGTCGGGATCGTCGAAGACCTCGCTGTCCCGGTTCGCCGAACCGATCAGCAGCAGCACCTTCGACCCGGCCGGGATCACGCGGCCGTGGTATTCGAGATCCTCGGTGGCGGTCCGCGCGACGATCTGGCTGGAGGTGTCGTAGCGCAGGGTCTCCTCGACCCAGTCCGATACCCGCTCCGGATCGGCCACGACCTTGGCGTATTCGTCCGGGTTGCGCCCGGCCCAGTACAGCGCGTTGCCCAGCAGTTTGGTGGTGGTCTCGTTACCGGCCACCACCATCAGGAACATGAACCCGATGATCTCGTCGTCGGTGAGCCGGTCACCGTCGATCTCCGCGTCCAGCAGGGCGGAGGTGAGGTCGTCGGACGGCTTCTCCCGCCGTTGCGCGACCATATCCGCGTAGTAGACGACCAGGTTCAGCGAGGCCTCGATCGCCGTATTCGGCACATCGGTCACCCCGTCCTCGCGGTGCATGACCATATCGGCCATATGCCGGATCTCGTCGCGGTCGGCGGCCGGGACTCCCATGAGCTCGGAGATGACGTCCATCGGCAGTTTGCCGGCGAACTCCTGGATCCAGTCGAATTCGCGGCCCTCGAGCGCCGGTTTCAGGTATTCGAGGGTCAGTTCCCGGATCCGGGTCTCCATATCGGCGACCCGCTTGGGCGTGAAGCCTTTGAACACCAGCTTCCGCATCCGCATATGCCGGGGGTCGTCCATGGCCAGGAACGACATCGTCTTATGGGCGTGCGGTCCCCAGGCGGCGGGGTCGAGCGAGACCCCGTTGGCGTTCGAGAGCCGGGTGGCGTTGCGGAACCCCTGCGTCACGTCCGCGTGCCGCGACAGCGCGTAGAAGTCGAGTTCGGCGTTGTAGTAGAGCGGTGCCTCCGCGCGCAGCCGGGCATAGACCGGGTACGGGTCCTCGTGAAAGGTGTAGTCGTACGGATCGAATGTCACCGGCTCCAACGATGCGGCCGTCATCGGACCCACCTCTGTTTCGATAACGAGTTCTCGCCGGGCGCGGCCCACCGGCCGCCAGGGAGAGACACATAGCTGGACATGTGTCTGGACGGTACCAGCGGCAGGGCCCCGCGACAATGATCGTACGCGAATTGACTGCTCAGAAGCATGAAGTCGACGGGAATCGGAATCCACCACACCCGAGGGCCCCCATTCCTTCACACTTTCGGGCACGATCGGCTTCGAGCCCGCGCGATGGAACCAGTTCTTGCACTCGCGAAAGATTCCGGACTATATTCCATACACCTGTCCAGACAGTATTGGGGTCTTTCATGAACAGTCTTCTGCCCGGCGACAGCTCCCGACTGCTGATCGGCGGGAAGCTCCTCGCCGGCGGCAACGGCGTGTTCGACAATGTGAACCCGGCGACCGAAGAGGTCATCGGCACCGCCGCCGACGCGGACGCGGCCGATATGAACGCCGCGATCGCCGCCGCCCGGACCGCCTTCGACGAGACCGACTGGTCGCGCGATCACGCCTTCCGGGTCCGCTGCCTGCAACAGTTGCAGGCAGGGCTGAAGGCGCACGCCGAGGAACTGCGGGAGATCACCGTCGCCGAGGTGGGCGCACCGATCATGTTCACCAGCGGTCCCCAGCTCGACGGTCCGGTCGAGGATCTGAGCTTCGCCACGAACCTGGCCGCGAACTACGAATGGGAAACCGAACTGGGCGTGGCCGCGCCGATGGGGATCAGCACCCACCGGGCGCTGCGGCGCGAAGCGATCGGCGTGGTCGGCGCGATCACCCCGTGGAACTTCCCGCATCAGATCAACTTCGCGAAACTGGGTCCGGCACTGGCGGCGGGCAACACCGTCGTCCTGAAACCGGCCCCGGACACCCCGTGGTGCGCGGCGGCGCTGGCCTCGATCATCACCGAGGAGACCGATATCCCGCCGGGGGTGGTAAATATCGTCACCTCCTCCGATCACGGCCTGGGCGCGCAACTCTCCGGTGATCCGCGGGTCGATCTGATCAGCTTCACCGGGTCCACCAATACCGGTCGCGCCGTGATGGCCTCGGCCGCGGCCAACCTGAAGAAGACCTTCCTCGAGCTGGGCGGCAAATCGGCGTTCATCGTGCTCGACGACGCCGATCTCGCCACCGCGGTGAGCTACGCCGGATTCTCGCTGTGCGTGCACGCCGGCCAGGGCTGCGCCCTGTCGACCCGGCTGCTCGTACCGCGGAACAAATACGACGAGGCCCTCGAGGCCGCCGCGAACACCATGCGCGGTATCCGCCCCGGTGACCCCGCCAACCCGGGCACGGTCTGCGGCCCGGTGATCTCCGATCGCCAGCGCACCCGGGTTCTCGGCTACATCGACAGCGCCCGCGCCGACGGCGGCCGGATCGTGGCCGGCGGCGGACGCCCGGCCGAACACGACCGCGGTTTCTACGTCGAACCCACCGTCATCGCCGACCTGGACAACAGCGCCGAGGCCGCCCAGGAGGAGATCTTCGGCCCGGTCCTGGTGGTGCTGCCCTACGACGGCGACGACGACGCCATCCGGATCGCCAACGATTCCCCCTACGGCCTGTCCGGCGCGGTCTGGGGCAAGGACCCCGAACGTATCCGCCGGATCACCGACCGGGTGCGCACCGGAACGCTCGGCGTCAACGGCGGTATGTGGTACAGCGCCGACGCGCCCTTCGGCGGCTACAAGCAGTCCGGTATCGGGCGCGAGATGGGTGTCGCCGGATTCGAGGAGTACCTGGAGACCAAACTCGTCGCGACCGCGCAGTAGGCGCGCCTCCCGGCCGCGGTGCCGGACCCGCTCGACAGAGCGCAGAACCCCTGGACAAACGAACTTTCCCGAACAGCGAGGAGCTCATCCCATGGCTCGTTTCACCGGTAGGACCGCCATCGTCACCGGCGCCGCCCGCGGTATCGGCGAGGTCTACGCGCAGGCGCTGGCCGCCGAGGGCGCGACCGTCGTCGTCGCCGATCTCAACGAGGAGGGCGGTACGGCCGTCGCCGAGAAGATCGTCGCCGACGGTGGCACCGCGGCGTTCCACACCGTCGACGTCTCCGATCCGGATTCGGCCAAGGCGCTGGCGGATTTCACCGTGGAGAAGTACGGCAAGATCGATCATCTGGTCAACAACGCCGCCATCTACGGCGGGATGAAACTCGATCTGCTGCTCACCGTGCCGTGGGACTACTACAAGAAGTTCATGTCGGTGAACCTGGACGGCGCGCTGGTGATGACCCGCGCGGTATGGGAGAACATGGCCGCGAACGGCGGCGGTTCGATCGTCAACCAGTCGTCCACAGCGGCCTGGGTGTACTCCGGTTTCTACGGCCTGGCAAAGGTCGGGATCAACGGCCTCACCCAGCAGCTCGCCACCGAACTCGGCGGCTCCAATATCCGGGTCAACGCGATCGCGCCGGGCCCCACCGATACCGAGGCCACCAAGACCACCACGCCGGAGAGCATGGTCAAGGATATGGTCAACCGCCTGCCGCTCAAGCGGATGGGCACCCCGGAGGATATGGCCGGGGCGCTGCTCTACCTGCTCTCCGACGAGGCGTCCTGGGTCACCGGGCAGATCTTCTGCGTCGACGGCGGCCAGGTGATCCGGTAATGAGCGCCGACGCCGCCGGCGGCACCCGGGTCGGGTTCATCGGCCTGGGCGATATGGGCGCGCCGATGGCGAAGAAACTGCTGGAGTGGTCCGGCGGTCTCACCGTCTGCGATACCCGGCCCGAGGCCGTGGAACCCTTCACCGCCGCGGGCGCCGAGGCCGCCGCCAGCGCGGCCGAACTCGCCGCGAAATGCGGCGTCATCAGTATCGCGGTGGTCAACGACCGGCAGGTGCGCGCCGTGCTGACCGGGGAGAACGGCGTGCTCAGCACCGCCGCCCCGGGCACGGTGGTGGCCGTGCACTCCACCATCGGCGACGAATCCGCCGTGGAATTCGCCCGGCTCTGCGCCGAACGCGGCGTGGAACTGGTGGACGCGCCGATCAGCGGCGGCGCCGCGGGCGCGAACAGCGGCCGGCTGGCGGTGATGATCGGCGGGAGCGACAGCGCGGTCGCCGCGGTCCGCGAACCCTTCGCGTGTTTCTCCGATCTGGTCGTGCACGCGGGCGGGGTCGGGGCCGGTACCCGGATGAAGCTGGCCCGCAATCTGCTGCATTTCATCTCCTTCACCGCGGCCACCGAGGCGCAGCGGCTGGCCGAAGCGGCCGGACTCGATATCACCGCGCTGGGCAAGGTGGTCCGCCATTCCGACGCGGTGACCGGCGGGGCGGGCTCGATCATGCTCCGCGACACCACCGCCCCTATCGAGGACGGCGATTTCTGGCTGCCGATCCTCACCCATGTGCGCGAACTGGGCGAGAAGGATCTGTCGCTGGCGCTCGAACTCGGTGACCGGGTGGGAGCGCCGCTGCCGCTGGCCGGACTCGCGCTGGACCGGCTCGGCGCCGGGCTCGGTGTGGGGCGGGGCGAGATCTCGGCCGCCCGGCACAGTGGCGACTCCGCTCAGCGGGACGGCGCCGCAACGACCGCGGCCGGACATGGCACCATCGCCGAACGCGGTGTCTCCGCCGCTGGTGAGCACGATGTCCGCTCCGCGGAACCACAGGCAGCTGGGGCGCGGGACGACAGTAAGGAATCCGAATAATGGCCGATGCCACCACCCTCCGCCCGCTGTCCGCCGCCGAGGTCTCCGAATGGGACCGCACCACCGATGTGGTGGTGGCCGGCTACGGTATCGCCGGTGTCTGCGCCTCCATCGAGGCGGCGCGGGCCGGCGCCCGGGTGCTGATCCTGGAACGCACCAGCGGCTGGGGCGGCGCGGCCGCACTGGCCGGCGGGTTCATCTACCTCGGTGGCGGGACCCCGCTGCAGAAGGCGCTCGGTTTCGAGGACAGCCCGGAGAACATGGAGAAATTCATGATCACCGCGCTGGGCCCGGGCGTGGACAAGGCCAAGATCGCCGACTACTGCCACGGCAGTGTCGAACACTACGAATGGCTGGTGGCCAACGGCGTCCCCTTCAAAGAGGAGTTCTGGGGTGAGCCCGGCTGGGAGCCCCCGCACGACGAGGGCCTGATGTACTCCGGCGGCGAGAACGCCGCTCCGTTCAACACCGTCGCCGATCCGGCGCCGCGCGGTCATGTCCCGCAGATGTCGAACAAGCGCACCGGTTCCAAGGGCGGCGGCTACATGCTGATGAAACCGCTCGCCGAAACCGCCGAGAAGCTCGGTGTGACCGCCGAATACGACACCCGGATCCAGCGGCTGGTCGTCGACGGCGACCGTGTCGTCGGGGTGGTGGCCAAACAGTACGGTAAGGAACTCACCATCCGCGCCGAACGCGGCGTGGTGCTGGCCACCGGCAGTTTCGCCTACCACGATCAGATGATCGAGGGCTTCGCGCCGCGGCTGATCGGCCGTCCGGGCGCGGCCATCGAGGAACACGACGGGATCGCGATCCGGGTCGCCCAGGCGCTCGGCGCCGATCTGGCCCATATGGACGCCACCGAGGTCGCGTTCTTCGGCGATCCGCAGATGATGGCGCGCGGAATCCTGGTGAACGGCCGCGGGCAGCGCTATGTCCCCGAGGACACCTATCCCGGCCGGATCGGCCAGATGACGCTGTTCCACCAGGAGAACCAGGCGTACCTGATCATCGGCGAGGCCGCCTACGAGGAATCGCTGACCACCGAGACCTCGACGCCGTTCTTCCGGCAGCCGCCCACCTGGGCGGCCGAGACCGTCGCCGAACTCGAATCCGATATGGGCCTGCCCGAACTCGCGTTGCAGTCGACCGTGGAGGTGTACAACAAGCACGCCGCCACCGGCAGCGATCCGCTGCTGGGCAAGAAAGCCGAGTGGACCAAACCGCTCGAAGGCCCCTTCGCCGCCTTCGATATGCGCGGCTTCACCGCGGGTTTCACCCTCGGCGGCCTGCGCACCGATCTGGATTCGCGGGTGCTGCATGTGAACGGGGAACCGATTCCCGGACTGTACGCCGCGGGCCGCTGCACCTCCGGTGTCTGCGCCGGCGGCTATGCCAGCGGCACCTCGCTCGGCGACGGCAGCTTCTACGGCCGCCGGGCCGGGATTGCGGCCGCGAAGAACTGAAACGGTACATTCAGACACATGTCCGAAGGTGAACCCGTCGTCGTGGAGGCGACCCGTCGGCGCCTGTCCGCGAAACAGGCCGATACGGTCGACAAGCTGACGAAGGCAGCGGTGGAGGTGCTCACGCGCGAAGGCTTCGCGGGAATGACCATTCGTATGGTCGCCGCCGAGGCCGGCGTGGGCACCGCCACCGCGTACACCTATTTCTCGTCGAAGGAACATCTGGTCGCCGAGATCTTCTGGCGGCGGCTGGTCGCGGCGGAGTCGCCCACGAGCGAGGATCCGGACCCGACCGTGCGGGTGGTGGCGGAACTGCGCGCCATCGCCATGCTGGTCGCCGACGATCAGGAGGTCGCCGGCGCGGTCACCAGTGCCATGCTGGGGCGCGACCCCGATGTGGCCCATCTGCGGGCCCGGATCGGGCTCGAGATCCGCACCCGGATCGAGCGGGCGCTCGGTTCCGACTTCGACCCGGAGGTCGTGGTCTCGCTGGAGCTGGTCTACGCGGGCGCCCTGGTACGCGCCGGCATGGGCTACGCCTCCTACGAGGATATCGCCGACCTCATCGAGAAATCGGCGCTGTTGATCCTGCGCTGACCGGCAAGAGAGAGCTCGAAGGTATGGACCGCCCCAAACAACTCGATTCCCCGATGGTCACCACCGTCATCAAGTACATGTCCAAGGTCAATACCTGGGCATACCGCCGCACCGGGGGCCGGATCGGCGGCACCTGGCGTGTCGGCGCGGGACTGCGCAAACCGGTTCCGACCCTGCTGCTGAACCATATCGGCCGCAAATCCGGGAAACCCTTCACGGCGCCGCTGCTGTACCTGCGGGAAGGCGCGGACATCGTGATCGTGGCATCCCAGGGCGGGCTTCCCAAGAACCCGCAGTGGTACTACAACCTGGTCGCGCAGCCGGATACCACGGTGCAGATCGGCAAGGAGCGCATCCCGGTGCGCGCCCGGCTCGCCGACGATGCCGAACGGGATCGGCTCTGGCCGAAACTGCTCGAACTGTACGCGGATTTCGACAACTACCAGTCGTGGACCGAACGTAAGATCCCCATTTTCGTGCTGAGCCCGCGCACTTCCTGAACAACCACGACGCAGCTCCCGAACCGGGTGGCCGGCCCGGTCCGGGAGCTTCGTCGTATCCGGTCTCCGGTGCCCTCGGCTTCAGGCCTGGGCGGGTACGTTGGCCCGCTCGGCGCCCAGCGTCGTATCCGGGCCGTGGCCGGTATGCACCACCGTCTCGTCCGGCAGCGCGAACAGCCGGTCGTTGATCGAGGCCAGGATGGTCGGGTAGTCCGAGTGCGACCGGCCGGTGGCGCCGGGACCGCCCTCGAAGAGGGTGTCCCCGCTGAACACCACCCCGGCGTCTTCCAGATACAGGCAGCACGAACCGGGCGAATGGCCGGGTGTCTGCAGTACCCGCAGGCGCGAACCGCCCACCTCGAAGACTTCACCGTCGTTCAGGCGCTGGTACTCGACGCCGGGATGGGTCTGCTGCCAGAGCACATCGTCGTCCGGGTGCAGATGGATCGGCGCGCCGGTGGCGGCCGACAGGATGGGGGCCACCGTCACGTGATCGTTGTGGGCGTGCGTGCACACGATGGCGGTGACGCGGCGCCCGGCCACCGCGTCCAGCACCGGTCCCGCGGTATGCGCGGCATCGATGATCAGCACCTCCTGATCGTCGCCGACCAGCCAGATGTTGTTCTCCACATCCCAGCAACCGCCGTCGAGGCAGAACTGCCCCTCGGTGACGACCCGTTCGACGCGGGCGCTCACAGCACCACCACCGAACGCAACACCCCGCCGCCGTGCATGGTGTGGAACGCCTCCTCCACCGCGTCCAGGCCGATCCGCTCGCTCACGAACTTCTCCAGCGGCAGCCGCCCCTGCCGGTACAGATCGATCAGCATCGGGAAATCCCGTTCCGGCAGGCAGTCGCCGTACCAGGAGGATTTCAGCGCGCCACCGCGGCTGAAGAAATCGATGAGCGGCATCTCGAGGGTCATATCGGGGGTCGGTACGCCGACCAGCACCACGGTCCCGGCGAGATCGCGGGCGTAGAACGCCTGCTTCCAGGTCTCCGGGCGGCCCACCGCGTCGATCACCACATCGGCGCCGAAGCCGCCGGTGAGATCCTGGATAGCGGTGACCGCGTCGGTGGTGGAGGCGTCGACCGCATGGGTCGCGCCGAGCTCGCGCGCCCACTCGAGTTTGCGGGCATCGGTATCGACCGCGATGATCGTCGCGGCGCCCGCGAGCCGCGCCCCGGCGACGGCGGCATCGCCGACTCCGCCGCAGCCCAGTACCGCGACGGAATCACCACGGCCGACGTTGCCGGTGTTCACCGCCGCGCCCAGCCCGGCCATCACGCCGCAGCCGAGGAGACCGGCCACCGCCGGATCGGTATCGGGATCGACCTTGGTGCACTGCCCCTCGTGCACCAGGGTCTTGTCGGCGAAGGCGCCGATCCCGAGCGCGGGGGTGAGTTCGGTGCCGTCCTCGAGTGTCATCGGGACGCTGGCGTTGAAGGTGTCGAAGCAGTACCAGGGCCGGCCCCGCTTACACGCGCGACACTGTCCGCATACCGCGCGCCAGTTCAGCACGACGAAATCGCCGGGCTCGACATGCGTGACGGCGGAACCCACCGTCTCCACCACTCCGGCCGCCTCATGCCCCAGCAGGAACGGGAATTCGTCGTTGATACCGCCCTCGCGGTAGGTCAGATCGGTATGGCAGACCCCGCAGGCCTGAACTTTCACGATCACATCGTTGGGCCCCGGATCCGGGACGACGATCTGGACCAGTTCGACCGGGGCACCGGGACCACGGGCGATGACTCCTCGAACCTGCTGTGGCACAGCCTCTCCTCTCGGGCGGGTGATGCGGCGATGCGCGTCTACGCATACGTTATCCGCCCCGAGGGGCTACCGGTCGGCGTCGGGTGCCCGCATCGGACCCGATCCGGGTCATCGGCACCGCGTAGCCGGGCCCGAACGCAGCGCGGCGGTGCGCCCGCCGGGCACACCGCCGCTCTTCCGGCAAACGCTCAGAGAACTCCCCACGCCTGCAGCAGATAGGTCACATTGGCGGCGATGGACGTGACGAGATTCGCCAGATTCAGGGCCGCGGACCCGGCTTCGATCATGTTCTTCTTTCCTCCTGATCCATCCCGACCGGAGCCCAAAATACCCAGCCGACCCCAGTTGGGCAAACGCCCGATTACCGGAAATCGGACGCTCCGGACGGGCGTAGACCGGGAGACGAACAGCCGATCAACTGTCCGTAAAAGTGATCAGACACGTGTCCCACTCAGTGCGCACACGGCATGCCGACGGCCCGCGAGAGCAGTGGAATCCGCGTCCGCGTGGGCTATCGGAACAAGAGTGGAATCAACTCGCCATGCCGGCTTCGGGCTCCGGGCCCGGACCGTCGGCGCGCAATTTCAACAGGGTCAAGCCCGCGGTACAGGCCAGAATGAGTCCGATCACACTGAGCACCACATGCAGCGTCCCGATACCGAAAACCGCCGCCCCGAGCCCACCGGTGAAGACCAGCCAGCCACACACTCTGCCCACTGTCCCGCCGCTGCCGTGCGAGCCGGCATCCGCCGCCTCCACGATCGCCTCCCGCGTCCCGGGCGCCTCCGGCGCTCCGGTCGGGTCGGGGGTGGTCTGGTCTCCCATCATCTACTCCTCGATGGCGACGATCCGAAATCGCGTCGCGCCTAACCACTTCCATACACGCTCATCACAGTGCGATGCCACATGCGTCACTTCAGCAACATACGCTACGACCGCACCCCGACGATTGTTACGCGACACAAGCCCGCGACACGCGGCCGATATCAATTCGATACCTGGACCGTACCCACTGCGGGGGCGATCTACACCGGTCACCGGCCAGATCGACAGGTCCGGGGCTGGTTCCGGCCAGGACGCTGGATTAAGGTGAGGCCACTGACTTATCACAGGAGCGTCACCGATGGACAGCAAAACGAAAGTCGCCGGGCCGCTGGCGGCCGCGGGCGCGGTTTCGCTCGGCCTGGTGTTCATCGGCGCGTGCGGTATCGGCCAGGAGGACACCTACGTCCCGCCGCCGCCGATCCACTCCGGACCACAACCGGCGGAGCAGGCCCGGTTCACCGGGACCACCTCCGGTGTCGCCCAGGTCCTCATTCCCCCGTCGCCCACCTGGCGGATAGCCCCCGATCCCGGCCCACGGCGCACGCTACCGCCCGAATACCAGATCTCGGTCACCTCTTCCACCCGCGCCGGCGATACCGACCGTTCCGAGGAAGCCTCCGAACAGCCGTCCGACGATCCGACCACCACCCGGCGGGTCACCCTCTCCGCGACGCCGCGCCCCACCGCACCGGCCGATCCGAGCTGGACCACCGTCTCGGAGACCGCGCCGGAAATCGCACCGGCGCATACGGAATCGCCGCTACCCGTGCCGCCCGCCCCCGGCGCGACCCCGGACGGCGCCGGAGCCGATCCGACGACGTCCGATGCGGCACCCCCCGCCCCGGCCGGCCCCACTTCCACCGAAACTCCGGCCCCGGCGCCTCCCGCCGACGAGCCGGCACCCGGTACCGAACCGGCCCGGACCACCCTGGCCCCCACGACCGAGGAGCCGGTCGAGCCGACATCCGCCCCGGAGCCCTACGCCTCCGAACCGCCCGGCCGCAGCGATACGCCCCCCACTCCGACGCCCGTCGTACCCACCGTCGTCATCGTCCCGATCTCCTGACGGGCGCCGCGCCCCACCGGTGCCGCGATCTCCGGCCGGGCATGGGCCCGCTGCTCAGAGTTCCGCGTAGGCGACCGCCCGCTGCGCGGCGGCGACCATGGGGCGCAACGACTTCGTGAAGGCCTCCGCACCCACCGGCGCGATATCGACATCGCGTCCGGTGTGGACCGTGTACCGGCCGTCGTCGGCGATATCAATCCAGCACAGCACCCCGAACGGTTTCACCGCCGGGCCACGGCGCACCGACACCACGATCTGTCCGATACCGGTACGCCGCAGTTTCAGCCGGCGCCGGACGAGGCCGGCGACCGTGGGACCCGATACCGGGACGGTCACGCGATCGCGGCCGTCCAGCACCACTTCCGCGCGCGCGGCGCGCAGCCGCTCGCCGGTCCCGGCCGGCGCCGCGGGCAGTGCCGCCACCACCCGGCCCGGCAGCGACGCCGCCGTGGTCGCACCGATCCGCAGCTCACCGCCGCGGTCCGGGCACGGGCCGGGCCCCTGGGCCGCGACCACCGCTATCCGGCCCGCGGACGCGCCGAGAACCCGCACGGTGGTCGCACCCTCGCCGTCCTGACCGAAGACCTCGACACTCACCTCCGGGGCCGCCAGGACCCGCAGCGCCGCTTCGAGATCGGCGTCGAGGGCGGTATCGCACCATTCCCGCAGGGCGGGTAGCGCAGCGGCGCGCTCCACGGAATCGCGCGCCGACAACCGCACGGCGAGGGGATACGGGATCCGGTCGCCGACGGTCCGGTCCCAGGCCAGCGCGAACTGGTCGGGGCCGAGCGTCCAGGTCACTCGGCTTCGCTCCACTCACCCAGGACGGGAGGGGTCGTCGGGTCGAGTGCGCCGATCAGTTCCCCGGTTTCCCCGCCCGGTTCCAGGAAGGTGAGATCGTCTTCGGTCCAGTGGAGTTCGTCGTCCGCGGGGGGCTCGGGGCGCTCGGGGCGCGGCGTCACCGCGGAGCCGGACCGCACGGTATCGGCGGCCATGGCCCCACCCAGCATCCCGCCGATCGCGCCGGCGCCCATTCCGGTGACCGCGTTACCGCTCGAATCACGCTGTTGTTCTTCCCGGCTCCGCTCGTCGCCGCCCTGCGCCGCGGCCGCCCGGACCGGCGCCGAGAACACGGATACGGCCTGCGATGGGCCGGCCGCGGGTGCGGGCGCGGCGGTGGGGGCCGCGGCGGCCGGCGTGGATGCGGCGGACGAGGGTGCCGCAGCGGCCGCGGCCGCGGTATCGGACGGGATCTCCGCCGGAGCCGGGGCAGCCGAGGCGTCCACGAGAGCGGAAACGGGCACTGCCGCGGGCACGGCTCCGTCCGGACTCTGCGCGGCCGGCGCCTCCGCGGCTTCCGGGCGGTCCGGAACGTCCGGGGCCACCGGTCG
>NZ_JBSFRU010000110.1:0-17478 GCF_053589395.1 Nocardia sp. NPDC003345 | reverse complement strand
CCACATAGTCGTAGACGTTGGTGTGCACCGCGCGCAGGCTCTCGGCCAGTTCACGCAGCGGTCCGGGCAGTGAATCGTAGGCGGCGACAGTGGAGGCCCAGGTGGTGGAGCCGCCGTAGGCAGGCAGGGTGACCGCCCGCAGGATCGAGGCCTTCGGGATTCGGTCCACGAAGGTCACATCGGTGTGCCAGCTGTTGGCGCTACCGTACTCGGAGTCGATGGCCAGCGACTTCTCCCCGTGCGAGGTGACGGTCGGATGCGGGGTGGTGGGGCTGCCCAGCAGTTCGGCGAACTCGTACTGGCCGTCTTCGGTGAGCTGATCCTGGCCGCGGAAGAAGATCACCTTGTGCTCGACCAGTGCCTTGCGGATGGTCTCGACGGCCGCCGGGCCCAGGTCGCCGCCGAGGCGGACCCCGTCGATCCGCGCTCCGATCCGGGAGCCGAGCTTGACCACGGCGGGCAGGGTGGCGGGGAGAGTGGCTTCGGTTGTCATGGACACCTCACGGATCGAGCGAGCGGATGATTGCGCGGTCCCGAGCACACCATCGCGCCCGCTCGCCGAACAGATTTGCGGTCGCGCTGATCCCAACGGCGCGCCCGCCCGCCCCACTCAGCCGAGATGTTCCCGCAGGTAGGCCAGATCGTCGGCCAGCCCCTCGGCCGGGGTTTCCAGGACCACCGGAGCGTCGGCGGTGCGGCACACCTCGGCGAGCAGTTCGGGGTCGATGGTGCCGGAGGCGAAATTGGCGTGCCGGTCGGCGCCGGAATCGAACTCGTCGCGCGAGGAATTGAGATGCACCAGGTCGATCCGGCCGGTGATCGCGCGGATCCGCTCGACCACACCCACGAGCTCTTCCCCGCCCGCCCAGGCGTGGCAGGTGTCCAGGCAGAATCCGGCGCCGTAGTCGCCGACGGCGTCCCAGAGCCGGCCGATATTGTCGAAATACCGGGCCATCGCGTGATTGCCGCCGGCGGTGTTCTCGATCAGGATCGGGACCGCGAAACCGCCTTTGTCCTGCTGGCGTTCGAAGAGTTTGCGCCAGTTGTCGAACCCGGTCTCCATCTCCGCGTCGGACCGCACATGACCGCCGTGCACGACCAGCCCGAACGCGCCGATCTCGGCGGCGGCCTTCGCCTGCTGGGCCACCGCGTTGCGCGACGGCATCCGCAGCCGGTTGTTGGTGCTGGCCACGTTGATCTGATACGAGGAATGCACCACCACGTCGATGGGGCTGGCCAGGATCTGTTCGGTGGCCGGATGCGGTGCCGGCTTGTCCCAGCTCTGCGGGTCCACGACGAACAACTGGACGACATCGGCACCGAGTTTCTCGCCGTACCCGATCGGGTCGCTGTCCATCCGGACGTGTGCTCCAATGCGCATAGACCTCAGACTATCGGCCCGTACCGACAGCCGGGCCGTGCGTTGCGCCCGGGCGGTGCGGGAAGATACACCGGTAGAATCGTGAACGACCCGACGAGGGGGAAATCGGCGATGCTCCAGCCTGGTGACGACTTCGCGGGCTATGCCATCCGGCGGCGGCTCGGTGTCGGGGGTATGGGCATGGTCTTCCTCGCCAGGCATCCGCGGTTGCCGCGGTTGGTCGCCCTGAAGCTCCTGAACCCGGAGCTGTACTCCGACAGGGAGATCAGGCAGCGATTCGAACGCGAATCGGAGCTGGCGGGCCGGCTCGAACACCCCAATATCGTCACCGTCTACGACCGGGGCGCCGAGGGTAAACAGCTGTGGATCTCGATGCAATATGTGCCGGGTTCGGACGCCTCGCTGGTGGATCTGCACGTCCTGGACCCGCGCCGTGCCGTGCAGATCATCGCCGATACCGGTATCGCGCTGGATTTCGCGCACGCCAACGGCGTACTGCACCGCGATGTGAAACCCGGCAACATCCTGCTCGCGAAACCGCCCATCGGACAGCCGGAACGGGTGCTGCTCACCGATTTCGGCATCGCGGGCGTGCGGGACGCGGAAACGACCATCGCCGCGGCCGACACCATCACCGCGACCCTGGCCTACGCGGCCCCCGAACAGCTCACCGGTGCCAAACTCGATCACCGCGGCGATCAGTACTCACTGGCGTGCACGCTGTTCTGGCTGCTCACCGGATCCGGGCCGTATACGGGCAAGAACCCCGCCGAGCTGATCCAGGCCCATCTGACGGCACCCATTCCCCGGCTCGGCCGGATCAGGCCGGGGCTACCGCCCGCACTGGATGAGGTACTGGCCCGCGCGCTGGCCAAGAATCCCGCCGACCGGTTCCTCAGCTGCACCGAGTTCTCGATTGCCGCGCAGCACGCGGTGCGCGGCGGCGGGCCGCGCGGCCCACGGGCGCCCGGACCCGGGGTGCGGTTGCGGCCGGATCCGAGATATGCGGCGCCGTGGCAGGGTGGGGCGCCGCCGGTGTACGGGTCGGGTGAGTTCGGGCAGCCCGGGACGTGGGGTGCTCCGGCGCCGCATCGGTCCACCGAGTACCGGCAGCCGGGTCTGCCGCCGCGTCATCCCTCCGGCGATCATCGGCAGCCCGGCCCGGGCGGCCGGCGCCCGGCGCCCGGCGACCATCGCCGTCCGAATGCCGGTGCGCCCCGGCCCGCCTCGAGTGAATTCCGGATGCCGGGTCCGGGGGTACGCGGGCCCGCCGCACCCGGTACCGCCTACCGGGCGGGCGATCCGGGCGCACAGGGCAACCGGCGGCCGGCGGATCCGAACCGCCCGGCGCCCGCCGATTCCGCGATGATCGACCTGCCCGCCTTCCCACGCCGCCCCGGCATGCCGGGGACGCCTCCGGAAGTAGGCGGGCACCCACCGGAACCGGATGGCCCGCCGGGGTCCCGGGGCACTCCACCGCCGGGCGGTTAGGGCCGCCCATCAGCTTGCCGCCGGAGAGCCGCGACCGGGTGCCGCGGGCGGGTGGAACCGGCCGGTGGCGGGCGGTGCGGACAGCCCCCGGCCGGGGTCGGGGAGACGCACTGTCACGGCGGCCGGAAGCCCATCGGGCCGGCACCGCGGGCCTTCATGTAGCCGTGGTGTTGCGGGTGCGTGTGCGGACCGGTGAGAGCCGTCGGTGAGATAACGACTGCTGCTATGGTTTCGATGATTTCGCGTGTCCGGACCGATGCGGTCCGACCTCGCTTTTCGTCTACGCTTGCGCACCGGTGGGTCCCGGTGGCGGGGCGGGAATTAGGAGCAACCATGCTGGCCAACGGCGATGTTTTCGCCGGGTATGTCATCGACCGGCAACTCGGCCGGGGTGGGATGGGCTCGGTTTACCTGGCAAAACATCCGCGGCTGCCGCGGATGACGGCACTCAAACTGCTGAACCGGGAAATGTTCTTCGACAAGGAGGTGCGCGCCAGGTTCGAGAGGGAGGCCGATCTGGTCGCCCGCCTGGACCACCCCAATATCGTCACGGTCTACGACCGCGGGCTCGAGGACGAGCAGCTGTGGATCTCGATGCAGTACATCGACGGTATCGACGCCGCGTCGGTGGATCCGCAGAAGCTGCCGCCCGAGCGCGGGGTGCAGATCATCGCCGAGACGGCGGCCGCGCTCGATTACGCCCACGGTATGGGGGTGATGCACCGCGACGTCAAACCGGCCAACATCCTGCTGGCCCGGTCGACCGGCGGTCGTGGCGAACGCGTCTACCTCACCGATTTCGGTATCGCGCGGCTGCGTGACGACACCGGGCACCTCACCCAGACCGGCACCTTCACCGCCACCCTGGCCTACGCGTCGCCCGAACAGCTCACCGGCGCCGACCTCGACCACCGCTCGGACCAGTATTCGCTGGCCTGTTCGCTGTACTGGCTGCTCACCGGTAGCGGTCCGTTCACCGCGACCAATCCCGCCGGGGTCATCCAGGGGCATCTGCAGTCGCCGCCGCCCGCGCTCAGCGCGGCCCGGCCCGAACTGCCGCAGTCGCTGGATTCGGTGCTGGCCAAGGCGATGGCGAAACGTCCCGACGACCGGTTCACCTCGTGTACCGAATTCGCCGAGGCCGCCAAACAGGCGCTGGCCTCGCCCAGCTCGCCCGGGATACCGCAGGCGGTACTACCCACCGGGGTCGCGCCGACCTACCAGCAGCCCGGCCCCGGGTACCCCAGCGGGGTGAACCAGTACCCGAGTACCTCCGCGCCGCAGCCCTATGCCGGTACGCAGGCGCAGCCGTACCCGGGCCAGCAGCAGCCCTACACCAGCGGGGCCCAGCCGGGTCAGCCGTACCCGTCCGGCATCCAGGGACAGCAGTACCCGAGTGGCGCCCAGCCGGGTCAGCAGTACGGTTCGGGGGTCCAGGGCCAGCCGTACGCCGCCGACCGGCCCGGTAGCGATATGCACCAGCAGCCCTACCCGGCCACCCAGGGTTACACCAACCAGATGGGGCAGCCGTACGGCAGCGGGGGATACACCCAGCCGAGCAGCTATCCGCAACCGATGCGGCAGGTCTCGCAGGGCGGGCCGCCGCCGGCCAAATCGAACACCGGCCTGATCGCCGCGATCTGTATCGGTGTGGTGGTGCTGGTCGGCGTCGTGATCGGCGTGGTGGCCGTCGCCGGAAGCGGCGGTAGCGACGGGCCGACGAATACCGCCGCCGCCACCAGCACCCAGACCAGCGTCGCCCCGGTACCGGCTACCGCGGATTCGATCAGCCAGGAGTTCCCGGGACTGGTGCCCGCCACCACCGCCGAGGAGGTCGGCTACAACGGCGCCAAATGCTGGGAGACCGATAACAGCTATACGCCCAGCCCCGACGACGGCGAACCCGACTTCGGCCAGTGGGCGTGGCAGTGGCGCTGCTACGGCGGCTCGAACAACGACGACCCCTTCTACCGGATCTACACCTACAAGACGCCCGCCGAGGTGGACTCGGTGGTGCAGAGCCTGCCCGCGACCGCCGAGAAATCGAACGACACCAGCGGCGGACGCACCTACACCAACTACAAATGGGACAGTGACGGTCCGAAGATGGTCACCGTGTTCAGCAACCATCCCGAACGCGGGCAGTACCTGATGTACACCGACGGCATCGTCGGCACCATCGACGAGATGCTGACCTGGTGGAAGGCGGCTCCGCTGAACTGAGCCGGGCCCGGCCCGCGCGGTGACTCCGCCGCGGGCACGACTACGAGAAGCGCGCACTCCCCGGGGTGCGGGCTTCTCGTTCCCGCCCGGTCTCATCCGCAGGGGGTAGCGGGCGGTTCTCCACGGCCTACTCCGGGGTCAGGGGGATCCCGGATGGCGCCGCTCGCCGCGGCCCGACACACTGGACCCATGACTGCTCACGCTGTCGAAGCGGACTCGGCCGGGCCCGCCTCCGCCGTCGCCGCCGGCGCCATCGAACTGACCAAGGTCTACGGATCCGGAGACACCCGGGTCACCGCGCTCGACGCGGTGTCCGTCGATTTCGCCCGCGGTGAGTTCACCGCGATCATGGGACCCTCGGGTTCGGGCAAATCGACCCTCATGCATTGCCTGGCGGGATTGGACGGAGCGAGCTCCGGCGCGGTCCGGATCGGTGACACCGAACTCACCGATCTGTCCGATAAGCAGATGACCGCGCTGCGCCGCGACCGGGTCGGATTCGTCTTCCAGGCGTTCAACCTGGTACCGACGCTCACCGCGCTGGAGAACATCACGCTGCCGCTCGATATCGCCGGCCGCGCCCCCGACTCGGAATGGCTCGCGACCGTGCTGAAACGGCTCGGGCTCACCGACCGGCTCGGGCACCGGCCCAGCGAGCTCTCCGGCGGCCAGCAGCAGCGGGTGGCCTGCGCGCGGGCGCTGGCCGGCAAACCGGAGATCATCTTCGGCGACGAGCCGACCGGCAACCTGGATTCCCGCTCCTCGGGTGAAGTGCTCTCCATCCTGCGGGCCGCGGTGGACGAATTCGGCCAGACCGTGGTCATCGTCACCCACGAGCCCACCGCCGCCGCCTACGCCGACCGGGTGATCTTCCTGGCCGACGGCCGCATCGTCGACGAGATGCGCGATCCGACCGCCG
Source organism: Nocardia sp. NPDC003345 (assembly GCF_053589395.1). Lineage (NCBI taxonomy): Bacteria > Bacillati > Actinomycetota > Actinomycetes > Mycobacteriales > Nocardiaceae > Nocardia > Nocardia sp. NPDC003345. The sequence continues at coordinate 11,464 of NZ_JBSFRU010000110.1, read as the reverse complement.
ATACCGTGCTGGACCGGATGAAGGCACTGGAGGTCCGGTGACCGGCACGGATACGCGGGAGGCACGGTAGTGGCCGCACATCCCATGCGCAGGGTGGCACTGCGCAATCTCGCCGCACACAAGGTCCGGTTGGTTCTCACCCTGCTCTCGGTGGTGCTCGGCACCGCCTTCATCGCCGGGTCCTTCGTCTTCACCGATACCCTGCAGCGCACCTTCGACGGGATCTTCGCCAACGAGGCCAAGGGGGTCGATGTCCGGTTGAGCCCGGAGGAGCGGCAGTCGCCGGGCATACCCCAGGACGTGGCGGACCGGGTGGCCGCCATGGACGGGGTACGGACGGTGGCGCCCGGGATCGAGGGCTCGGTGGTCCTGCTCGACCCCACCGGGAAGAAGGCGGTACAGACCGGCGGCGCCCCGAGCTGGGGCCAGGCCTATATCCCGCCGGACCGGGCCGTCGCCGAACCCGACCCGTTCCTGGCGGGCACCCCGCCGGCCGAACCGGGACAGATCGCGCTCAACGCCGGTGCCGCCGAACGCGCCGGGCTCGCGATCGGGCAGACCACCAAGGTGCTCGTGCCCTCGCACGGTGGCCCGATCGACGTCACGCTCACCGGTGTCTACGAGCCGCCCTCGGATACGGGCGGCTTCATCGGCGTCCAGTTCGCCGAGCCGCAGGCCCGGGAGTTGTTCACCGACGGCACGCATGTGGCCTACCTGGATATCGCCGCCGCCGACGGCACCCCCGGCGATACGCTGCGGGACCGGCTGTCCATGATCTATCCGGACTACAAGGCGCAGAACGGCGATCAGGTCCGTGCGGAGATGGCGGCCGAGATCTCCGAAGCGCTGAACTTCCTGAACTACTTCCTGCTCGCGTTCGGTGCGATCGCGCTGATCGTCGGCACCTTCATCATCTACAACACCTTCTCGATGCTGGTGGCGCAGCGCCTGCGGGAACTGGCGCTGCTGCGCGCGGTCGGCGCGAGCAGCGGCCAGGTGGGCCGCTCGGTGGTCGGTGAGGCGCTGATCGTCGGCATCCTCGGCAGCATCCTCGGGCTGCTCGCCGGGATCGGGCTCGCCTACGGTCTGGCCGCCGTCCTCAACTCGTTCGACCTCGGCCTGCCGACCGGGCGGATGACGGTACTGCCCCGCACGGTGCTGGTGGCCTTCGTGGTCGGTCTGCTGGTGACCGTGGTCAGCGCCTACGCGCCCGCCCGGCGCGCGTCGCGGATCCCGCCCGTGCAGGCCATGCGCGAGGAATTCGCCTCGGCGGGCGATTCGCTGCGCAACCGGACCGTAGCCGGAGCGGCGCTGGCGGTGGTGGGCGTGATCCTGGTGGTCCTGGGCGCCCGCAATACCGGCGGGGGTGCGGCCGCGGTCGTCGGCGTCGGCGCGCTGGGCCTGATCCTTGCGGTGCTGTTCGCTTCGCCCGCCCTGTCGCGCCCGGTGCTGGCCGGGCTGGGCTGGCTGATCCGGCCCTTCGGTTCGGTCGGGCGGATGGCGCGTAACAACGCCATCCGGAATCCGCGCCGTACGGCCGCCACCGCCTTCGCGCTCACCCTGGGCCTGATGCTGGTCACCGCCATCGGGATGCTCGGCGAATCCGCCAAGGTGAGTATCTCGCGTCTGGTCGACCAGGGTATCGAGGCCGACTATGTGCTGGCCGGCCCACCGATGATGGGCGTGCCACTGGGTGCGAGTGTCGCGGTGCGGGAGCAGGTGCCCGAGGCGGCCCAGGTGGTGGGCCTGCGCGGGGTCGCCCTGAAGATCGACGGTGACGACGAATTCGGGACCTCGCCCGATGGTCCGCTGGACCAGGTGGTGAACATCGAGATGGTCGATGGGGCGCCGTCGCTCGGTGATTCGGAGATCCTGCTGGGCCGGGACGAGGCGGATCAGCACGGCGTCGGTCCCGGTGACCGTGTCGATGTGACCACGATGGACGGCACCGCGGTGCCGCTGACGGTATCCGGTGTGTACGCGGATTCGCCGGTGCTGGGACCGTTGCTCGTCTCGTCCGCCGTTTACGAGAAGGCGATGCCGGTATCCATGCGAACCGATGCCGCCGTCCTGATCAAGGCCCGGCCCGATGCGGACCTGACCACCATGCGCGCCGATCTGGAACGCGCGACCGAGGAATTCGTGATCGTCCAAGTGCAGGACCGCGAGGAGTTCAAGGGCGAGAACGCCAAACAGATCAACAATATGCTGGCGATCCTCTACGGCCTGCTGGCGCTCGCGGTGGTGATCGCGGTGCTCGGCATCGTCAACACCCTGGCGCTGTCGGTCGTCGAACGGCGGAGGGAGATCGGTATGTTGCGCGCGGTCGGGACCCAGCGCTCCCAGGTGCGCCGCACGATCTACCTGGAGTCGATGCTGATCGCGGTGTTCGGTGCGCTGGTCGGCGCGGTACTCGGGCTCGGGCTCGGCGTCGGATTCCTGCGCACGCTGCGCGATCTGGGGCTCGACCAGATCGCGGTCCCGTGGGACCAGCTGGTGTACATGCTGGTCGGTTCCGCGGTGGTGGGAGTCCTGGCCGCGCTGTGGCCGGCGATACGCGCCGCCCGCACACCGCCGCTGGCCGCCATCGCCGACGTCTAGCCCGGTATCCGGCCGGACCGTCACGGCCCGGCCGGATACCGGGCAGCGCACCTGTTCGCGGCCGGCCCACCGGGGCGTCAGCGTTGTTCGGTGGCCCAGTGCCGCAGATCGCCCCGGTCCAATGCCTGGGCGAGCAGGTCCGGGAAGCGATCCGGCGTACATGCGAAGGCCGGAACCCCGAGGGCCGCGAGGGCGGCGGCGTTCTCACGGTCGTAGGAGGGCGCACCGTCGTCGGACAGCGCCAGCAGCACCACCACCTGGACCCCGGACTCCTTCATGGCATTGATCCGGCGCAGCATCTCGTCGCGGACCCCGCCCTCGTAGAGGTCGGAGATCAGGAAGAAGATGCTGTCGGCGGGCCGGGTGATGAGGGTCTGGCAGTAGGCGATGGCCCGGTTGATATAGGTGCCGCCGCCGAGTTGCGTGCCGAAGAGGACATCGACGGGATCGGACAGTTTGTCGGTGAGGTCCACGATCTCGGTATCGAAGACCACGAGTGAGGTGCGCAGTGTTCGCATGGAGGCGAGCACCGCCCCGAACACCGAGGAATAGACGACGCTGGAGGCCATCGAACCGGATTGGTCGATCGCCAGCACCACATCGCGGTGCACGGCCTGGGAGCGGCGGCCGTAACCCACCAGTTGTTCGGCGATGATGGTGCGCTGTTCCGGCAGATAGTTGGCGAGATTCTTGCGGATCGTGCGGTCGAAATCGATATCGCGCGGTTTCGGACGTGAGGTGCGCGCGGCGCGGTTGAGCGCCCCGCTCACCGCGGCCACCGTGCGGGAGGCGATCCGTTCCTCGATCTGTTTCACCACCTTGGACACCACCATTCGGGCAGTCGCCCTGGTGTGCTCCGGGATCACCCGGTTCAGGCTCAGCAGGGTGCCGACCAGGTGTACGTCGGGCTCTACCGCCTCCATCAATTCGGGTTCGAGCAACAGTTGGGTGAGGTTCAGCCGCTCCACCGCGTCGCGCTGCATCACCTCGACCACCGTCGACGGGAAATAGGTCCGGATATCGCCGAGCCAGCGCGCCACCCGCGGTGCGGAACCGGACAGGCTGCCGGCCCGGTCCGCGCCGGCGCGGCCACCACCGGGGGTGGAGTCGTACAGCGCGCCGAGCGCCTTGTCGACGGCATTGTCCTCGGCGCCGGTGAGTTCGCCCAGGGCCGGGTCCGCGGCGGACCCGAGGACCAGCCGCCAGCGGCGCAGCCGGGTCTCGTCGGCGACCCGGTCGGGTGCGGGTGTGCTCATACGGGGACTCCCAGGAGGTCGGCGACGGTCCGCAGGACGAGACCGCCGCGTACAGGGTCGGTTTCGGTGGCCGCGGGGGCGGTGCCGGGGTGGTGGTCGCGGACGGCTTCGCCGAGCGCGCGGCGTTCCCCGGATTCGAAGGCGCCGAAGGTCCGGCGCAGCAGTGGCACCACATCCAGGAACTGGCTGTCGGTGAGCCCGGCCAACCAGTCGTCGATCAGGTTCAGCAGCGCCCGGTCGTGCACCAGCACCACTCCGCGCCCGCCGACGAAACCGTCGATCCAGGCGGCCTTGTCGGTCGCCGCCGGACCCACCGACAGCGCCGCCGCCAGCCGCCGCGCGGCCTCCTCGGTATCGAACCGCCCGGCGTCGCACAGCAGCCGCACCACCCGGCCCACCAGCAGGCCGTGCACATCCGGCCGTTCCGCGACGCGCGCCAGCGCCGCCAGCCAGCGGTCGGTGGATTCGGCGTGGTCGCGGGTGTGGATCGCGGTGGTGACGGTATCGATCCGGTCGCGCAGGGCCGCGGCGGTATCGTCGCCGAGTCCGGTGACCGCCGCCGGTAACCCGGCACAGATACGTACCAGCATGCCGTCGGCGACATGGGTCAGGGCCGCCGTATCGGTGCCGCGGACGTCGCCGTAGCGCAGGGTACGCAGCAGTCCCGGGAGTGCGGCCAGCAGCTGGGCCGGGTCGTTGTCCAGGGCGGCTGCGGTATCCAGCCGCCGGATGAGGCCGTCCAGCGCGCCCGGTAGATCTGCCAGCAGAGCGAACTCGAGCGCGTCGGTGAGTTCGGTGACGCCGCTACCGTACCGGGCCGCGGTGTCGAGCAGTTTCGACTCGGCGGCGGCCCGCACCGTGGTACCCCAGCGCGCGGCCTCGATGATCCGGACCGCGAATTCCGGCTGCCAGCACAGTTCCCAGCTCTCCCGGAAAGTGCCGGTGGCGCGGACCGTGCCGGCGACCGGGGTGCCCCAGTGCACGCCCAGCAGCCGGAGCCGATGTAGCAGCAGGGATTTCGCGATATCTCGCTCTTTGCGCAGGTCGAGGTCCAGGGCGCGGGTCAGCGCCTCCTGTTTCATCCGCAGGGTGCGTATCTGCGCCCGCAGATCGGCCTCCAGCGGCACCGTCGGTGCCTCGGGCGGGACGGCGCCCAATGCCTCTCCCACGACGAGTTCCTCGCCGACCAGCCGCAGTACGGTGTTGTCGCCCTCGCACAGCACCGCCCGGGTGGCCTCGGTGACCTCGGACAATCCGGCCAGCGGGCGGTCGCGCAGCGCGGCCAGCCCGTCGGCGAGGCGGACGGCCTCGATGATATGGGCGCTGGAGACCGGCAGATCGTGCGCGCGCAGCACCCCGGCGACCTTCGTCAGCCAGGAGGCGATGGGGCGTTCGGTTTCGGTGAACAGATGGTGATACCAGCCCGGTGAGGTGACCCCGGCTCCGTAGCCGGATGCGGCGGCCAGCCGGGAATGGGTCCAGGGCACCCAGGTCAGCATGGCCTTGACCTTCGGCAGGCCCTTGAGCAGCCGTTGGTCCGCGACGGCCGGACCGAGCGGATCCCGCAGGGCGGGGGCGTGCCAGGCCCCGCACACCACCGCGACGCGGAGGGCGCCGTCGCGGCGCGCCTTGCGCAGCACCTGGCGCATATACGCTTCGCGGATCAGGGTGTGCCGGTCGAGGATCAGCGGTTCCGGCGCGGTATCGCCGTGGCCGGCCGCTACGGCCTCGGCGGCGAGAGAGGGATCGCCGGCTGTGCTGCCGGTATCGGGAGCGGGTTCGTCCGCGCCGGGGTCGGCGGTGGGTTCCTCGACCGTCGCGGCCTCCCGCAGGGCCGCCATCGCCTCGGTGATCGCCTCGAAGGTCCGGGTATCGCTACTGGATTCGACCACCGCGTCCCACCAGCGTTCGGCGTCGTCGTAGCCTCCGGCGGCCGCCAGTTCACCCAGTGCGTCACGGCCGCCGGTGCGGTCGTCGACGGCCAGCGCGTGGGCGGCCGGCAGATCGCAGAACCGCACGGGTATCTCGTGGGTGACGGCATAGCGCAGCGCCTGCCATTCCGGTGAGAAGACCGCATAGGGCCAGAAGGCCGCCTGGGCGGGCTCGTCGGCGATGTACCCCAGCAGTGCGACGGGCGGTTCCATGGTGTCGGCGGCGATATGCGCGACCAGCGGATCGGCGTCCGCCGGGCCCTCGATCAGGATGGTGTCGGGCCGGAATTCCTCCAGTGCCAGCCGCAACGACCGGGCCGATCCGGGACCGTGGTGCCGGATGCCGAACACCCGGGTTTCCCCGGCGGGCGCACTCATCCGCCGATTTCCCGGCAGGCGCGGTAGAAATCGGACCACTCCCGGCGTTCCCGCACCACGGCCTCCAGATATTCGGTCCACACCACCGAATCCGCGACCGGATCCTTGATGACCGAACCGACCACCGCGCCGGCGATATCGGCGGCGCGCAGAACGCCGTCGCCGAAATGCGCCGACAGCGCCATGCCGTTGGTGATCACCGAAATCGCCTCGGCGGTGGACAGAGTGCCCGACGGGGACTTTAGTTTGGTCCGGCCGTCCGCGGTGACACCCGCGCGCAGTTCCCGGAAGATCCGCACCACCCGGCGTACCTCCTCGGCCGCGGCCGGCACCTCGGGCAGTTCCAGCGCCGACCCGAGCTGCGCGACCCGGCGGGTGACGATCTCGATCTCCTCGGCCTCGCCGGCCGGTAGCGGCAGCACCACGGTATTGAACCGGCGGCGCAGTGCCGACGACAGTTCGTTCACGCCGCGGTCGCGGTCATTGGCGGTGGCGATCACATTGAAGCCCTTGGCCGCCTGCACCTCCATGCCGAGTTCGGGGACCGGGAGCGTCTTCTCGGACAGGATCGTGATCAGCGCGTCTTGCACATCGGACGGGATACGGGTGAGTTCCTCGAGCCGGGCGACGGCGCCGCCCCGCATGGCGGTGAGAATCGGCGACGGCACCAGCGCCGCCTCGCTCGGACCCTCGGCGAGCAGCCGGGCATAGTTCCAGCCGTACCGGATCGCCTCCTCCGCGGTTCCCGAGGTGCCCTGCACCAGCAGGGTCGACGAACCGCTCACAGCGGCCGCCAGGTGTTCGGAGACCCAGGTCTTCGCGGTACCCGGAACACCGAGCAGCAGCAGCGCGCGGTCGGTGGCCAGGGTGGCCACGGCGACCTCCATCAGCCGGCGCGGGCCCACGTATTTCGGGGTGATCACCGTGCCGTCGGGCAGCGTGCCGCCCAGCAGATAGGTGACCACCGCCCAGGGTGACATGGTCCAGGAGGGCGGCCGGGGGCGGTCGTCGGCGGCCGCGAGGGCGCGCAACTCGTCGGCGAAGGCCTGCTCGGCGTGCGGACGCAGCAGCTGCGGGGTGGGTTCGGTGGCGGTGGTTGTCACTTCAGCTCCTCGAGCATTACGGATCGTTGGTGCAGGTCGTGGGAGAGCACGCCGAGCGCGGCCGTCCAGTTGTCGTCGTCGCAGCGCCCCGCCAGCGCGGAGACCTCGGTCGCGCAGCCCGGCGGCATATGTAGCGCGGCCGTGTGCAGCAGCGAGCGGTGCGCGTTCGGATGGGTGCCCGGCGCGCCCGGACGGCGCGCCGCGGTCCGCGCCCGCTCCTCGAACAGGTGCAGGAGATGGCGGGCCAGCTCCGGCGGCCACGGATGCGCGACGGCCGGGAGCAGCGATTCGAGTTCGGACAACCACGAGCTGTCCAGGCGCAGCAGATGGCGCAACTGGTCGCCGGGCGGGATGAGGGCGAACAGTTCGCGGCGGCGCAGGATGGCCAGATTCGACGGCATGCCCGCGCCGAAGAGTGCCGCCGCCCAGACGGTATCGCCTTGGGCGAGCGCGGCGTCCATCCAGCCGTCGAACAGCGGCTGCCGGAACCGATCGTCGATCGTGGTCGCCACGGCCCGGCCGGGGGTGCCCAGGGGCGCGGCCCAGAAGGCCAGGGGGAGCGCGGCGACGAGCCTGCGGAGCCGGGTCGCGGTGATATCGGGCAGCCCGTTCCAGCGGTAACCGAATTCCGCGGGGCCATCGGTGAAACCGTCACGGGTGGCGGATTCGTCGAGAGTCGCGGGCATATCGACGAGCATTTCGCGGCTCGGTCCGGGGGTATCGCCCGCGTATTTCAGCCAGGCCACGGCGCGGCCGGACATCCGGGCGGCGAAGGCCGAATCCGGTAGCCGGGCCAGCAGGTCCGCGGCCGTTCGCCGCACGTCGCCGCGGCGATCGCCCAGCGCCCGCTCCAGTAGTTGCTCGTCTCCCGGGCTCAACCCCTCGGCCAGTACCGCCAGCAGTTCGGCCTTGACCGGTCCCGATTCGCGCGGCCAGGCCTCTTCCAGAGCGGTTCGCGCGGCATCCGGATCCCGGCGGCGCCGTACCCGCAGCCAGTGGACGCGCTCGGGCGCCTGCCCGAGCCGCCAGGTCTCCTCGCTCGGTTCCGGTTCGGCGGCGTCCTGGCGTTCCAGCCGGTGCCACCGGTCGAACCGCGCGGCCAGCCAGCGTCCCCGGGTGCCGGCCAGCCGCAGGGCCGATTCCCGGGACACCGCGTCGCGCGCGGCGAATTCCAGCAGGATCCCGGCCATCCGGTCGGGCGCGCGGTAGTCGTACGGGCGGGCGGCCGCGAACCACTCCGGCAGGAATTCCGGGCGGGTTTCGATCAGCAGTGCCAGCCGATCGGATGCGGCGCCGGGCAGTACCGGCCGGGAGTCCACCGCCGCGGGATCGTCGGGGATCTCGGCGTGTTCCGGCAGCCGGCCACCGCGCGACCACGCCGTCTCCAGTGCCGTCGCGGCCAGCAGCCGGTGCGCGGGGTCCGCGTCCGCCAGCGCGGCCACGGCCGCGCCCACCGGACCCGGGCCTTCCGGGACGGCGGCACCGCGGGCGGTACCGAGCAGCGCGACCGATGCCGCTTCCGCGGACGCCTCGATACCGGTGTCCGGGAAGTCGGCCCGGGGGCCGGCATCGTGGAACTCGGCATCCACCAGCACCGAGATCACGTCGACCCGCCGCCCGTTCCAGGTGCCGAAGACGGTGACCGGCCGGCCTCCGGAGAGGGCGAGCAACTGCCACCGCTCGTCGGCGGACGACAGCGGGAGGGCACTTCCGCCGGGTTCGGCGAGCAGCAGGCCGGCGCCGGCCCGGGTGGGTATCACGTCTCGCAGCAGCACCGGCCAGGATTCGAGCCACGGATCCGCGGCCGCCGCGGCCGCGAAGGCATCCAGCGCCGCCGCGACGGTGCCGCCGGTGGTCCGGAGCTCGGCCGTCGGCGGGGAACCGGCCACGGATTCGCCGGCGGCGTGCCCGGCCACGGCGCGCAACGGGGCGGCGCCCGGGTAGAAATGCAGCTCGGAATCGGTCGCCAGCCCCAGGGGCGGCACGCGGGACGGAAACGACGGCGTGCCGTGCGAATGATCGAGGATCAGTGCCCACCGCCCGGTGTCCAGGCCGTAGAGCCAGGTGCTGCGGGTATGGAGGCGATCCTCCTCCCGGGTCCGGGTGCCCACCGTGAGCCAGCGGTCCCGGACCGCGGGTTCGGCATGCACCGAATCCACCGGTACCGGGTAGCCGATATGGCCGCGCACCGTCGCGGCGAGCGGGGCCGGCAGCGTATCCAGGTCCGCGTGGGCGCGGGTCAGCAGATACAGCCAGGCGAACCGGCCGAGTACCAGCTGCGGCCAGTCCGCGGCCAGCACGATCACGGAGGGCAGCCGGCGCAGCGCCGACGCGATACCGGGCGCCTGGGCGTCCACCATCCGGGCGGCCACCGCCTCGTAGGCGCTATGCGAGCGATCCGTCTGGGCCAGTCCGGTGCGAATCTGGTCGGTGAGCCAGGTACCGAGCTCCGACAGCCCCGCGGCGACCCGTTCGCGCCGCTGCGGAGTGGGGGTCGCGGAAATCTGCCGCGCGGGCCGGGCCGGGGCGGCGGCCTTCTGGGCCCGGCGGTCCAGCCATTCGGCGGCGAAATCGGCGGTTCCGGGAGCCTCGGCCACCGTGCCGGCGGACCAGAGCATGAGTAGCGACAGGGCGTGTTTACAGGGGAACTTGCGGCTCGGGCACGAGCAGCGGAACGCGGGCCCGGCCAGGTCCACGATCGTCTGGTACGGGGTCCGCCCGCTGCCCTTGCACAACCCCCACAGCGCGGTTTCGTGCCATCCGGTACCGGACCACTTCCCGGCCAGTTTGCGTGCCGCGGTGAGTGAGCCGGCATCCGGCGCGAGCGCGCTCACCTGGCTCTCCGACCATCGTTGTGTCATTCGGCGATCTCGTATCGGTCGGTCATGGTGCCCCCGTTCCTCGGTCGCCGAAGTTGTATCGCACCGCACCGACAGCTTCGGCGTCCGGGCAGGCCTGTGCCGGAAAAGCTTGGCGCCGAGCAATATTCGAAATGCGGCGGCGGATCCTAAATATTGCGCGATCGGTACCGCTCTGGCATTCTGTTCTGTTCGGCCAGACCGAGCCACCCCAGCAGGGTGACACACCAGCGAGCTGCCCGACGGGGTTGGCGAGGGGTGGCCATCGGCGTCCGGTCGGGCCCGCCGATGACCAGATCCCATCCCCGCGGGCAGGTCGAGTGTTCCGGTCGTGCGTCCGGATACGTCCAGCGGACAGCGCTGTTCACGGCGACCGTCCGGGACGCCGGGCCCACGGTCCACTGTCAGAATCGAGGGCCATCGGGTAGCGTTCCGCTCAGCTTTCGACCGTTCGACCGCAGCGGGGGCCGGGTTGCGTATGTGGTCTCGAGGGGGTGGAGAAGTTCGTGGAACCTGTGCGTGCGGAATCCGGGGAAGCGCCCCTCCCTCCCGGCGAACTCGTCACGCGGCGTATCGACGCGGACCCGGATATCTCCGACGCGGTCGCGGCCGTCGTCCGCGCGGCCCTGAGCCCGCCGGAATCCAGAACCTCGGGTGACGCCGCGGCCGGGCTCGGTCTGGAGGGGATTTTCCTGCGTGCCATCCGGGTCCGCGGCTTCCGTGGAATCGGGCCGGAAACCGTACTCGAGCTGCCGGACGGGCCCGGTCTCACGGTGGTGACGGGCCGCAACGGCAGCGGGAAGTCGAGTTTCGCCGAGGCCGCGGAACTCGCTCTGACCGGCGGGAACCGGCGCTGGGACGGCCGCTCGTCGGCCTGGCGCGAAGGCTGGCGCAATCTGCATCACACCGGCCCGGTCCGGGTCGAACTCGAACTGCGTGGCGACGGCGGGGAACCGCTGACGGTGGCCAGGGAATGGTCGGCCGAGGACGCGTTACCAGGTGGCGGCTGGACGCAGCGGCGCGGCGCCGGCCCCCCGGCCGGTTTCGCCCGCACCGATTGGGCGGTGCCGCTGGAGCTGTACCGGCCGTTCCTGTCCTACAGCGAACTCGGCGCGCTGGTGGACGGTAAACCCAGTGAACTGTTCGACGCGCTGCACCAACTCCTCGGCCTGGACGAGCTGATCCTGGCGCATGAGCGGATCCGCGCCCGCCGGCTCGAACTCGAACGCGCGGCCCGCGCGGCCCGTCGTGAACGGCTGGCGCTGCGGGCCGATCTCAGCGGTGTCCCCGACGAGCGTGCCGTGCTCGCCGGCCCGCGCACCGATGAGCTGGTCTCG